>CAYTSZ010000189.1:0-3972 GCA_964440635.1 uncultured bacterium | reverse complement strand
TTATTGAGCAGGTCGGTGAGTCAACAGCAAAATATCCGAGTGATACCGAAGTAAATAGTTTTAGTAATGCCCGTATAGAAAAAATCGATAGTACAAGCGTAAAAATCATTGTCGATTACGAATATCTTTCTGACCATGGAGACTTTGTCGCGGCCACCGCTGCATTTGGCCGGGATAAAGATTTTTCCCATCCCTATCTTCCCGGAGATATCGAGCGGGGCAGGGGGACAACTGAAATCAGGTTAAACCATCTGAACGAGAAAGTAGTTAACACGGATTACGTATATCTGAGAATGTATATTCCCCAGGAAAGAACTTTCTATACTCAAAACCTCCCCTATGAATATGACTGGAGCAAACTGGGCTTTATAGTGTCTGAATAGGTGGAGGAAAGTTTGGGAGAATAAGCTTTCTCACAGGGGGAGAATAAAAAAAATTAACCGAAGTGAGATACCCGCAGGGTCTCAAATATTACAAAAAAATAAGTTCCGTAAGATATCTGATTTTATTTTTTATTATACAGAATGAAAAGCTATTTAAATGATTATCGCTAACTTACATTTCGCAATTCTGAGTAGCCATGAAACAGCATTTCAGAGGATTTTGAAGTTTTCTGCTGCAAGTCCGCGATAATCGTTGCTATTTAGAAACTTTACGTACTCATGCCAAATTTAGGGGAGGATCATCATGTATAAGAAATTCTTGAGTTTTGTGGGCTGGATATTATTTGCTACCGGTCTTTTGCAGGTTTTCAACACCGCCCTGCTTTATTTGCATTATTTTTTAAACTCTGGATTTTCTGTTTCCAGTATTTCATACAATCTGCTTGGTTTGCTGCTGGGATTAGTTGTGATTTTGATAGGGTTTATTTTCCGGAAAAGCTTAAAAGATGAGATGCTTAAAGCAGTCCTCGCATCCGGCGTCTTACTGATCTCAGGGTTTATATACACGGCGCCCCACTTGTTTTCAGGTACTGTTTATTATGGTTTCCTCCCCGGACTTATCTATGAGTCACTGATTTTTCTCTTGGTCGGTTTGACTATATGTTCACCCGGTTTGATACTGTTATCTTTTTATGAGTATTACAGGCCTCTGGAGGGTGATTATATTTCCGGGCCAGGTTTTAGTTATGGGGATTATTTCCATCGGAATAGGTACCGCTGGCTCACCGATGATGTTTATTGATTTTGCATCATTATTTTTTGTCCTTGTACCCCTTCCGGTTTTACTTATTCTTTCAGGTTTAGAAATCCGTAACCTGCCGGAATTTTTTCTGGGTATTTTTTCTCTGAGTTTAGTTCAAAAGAAAAATATAAATTCGTTTCTTAAACTATCCAAACAGGCCGGTTATTTTGTCCTGTTACTTGGTATCCTGGCAGTGATGATAAGTTGCGTTGTTTTGCTGTCGCGTTTAGATGAACCTGATATGCTGGGCCCTGTGCTGGCAGTGGCCTTGATAAGTGCCTTCTATGGCGTAGGGTTTAAAATAGTTGTTTTTGACCCTTATACAAATCTTCTGGGAAAAATACGTAAACTTCAGTCCGCTGATGCTGAGGAACCGATAGAATGAAAATTGTCCATTTATCAGATACCCATCTTGGGTACCGAGAGTTTCATAAAATAGATACGCAAACGGGAATCAACCAGCGCAAGCAGGATGTTTAATGACGCTTTTAAGCAGGCTGTGGACAGGATAATTGAGATTGGGCCCGATGTTGTGATTCATTTCGGAGATCATTTTGATACGGTTCGCCCAACAAACAAAGCCGTTAATGTGGCCTTCTCTCAGTTTGGTCGCCTCTGTGAGAATGTTTTAAAATTGTTTTTAATTTGATCGTTATCTAATCACGCCGTCACCTCAACACGCAATCACGTCTTAACAATCGAACCCCCTGTTTCACCTGGCAAGTTGCCTGAATAAATATCGAAAATTGCTATCTTTGCCCGGAAATTATAATTTGTGAAAATAGAACCTTCCCAGAAGGGATAGATTTGTTTATTATATACGCGGGGGGAGAGGTTGATTAATTTGCTTATTAAAATTTGACCGGTGGAGAAAATTTGATGAAGATTCTTGTGATTGATAATTATGATAGTTTTACTTATAACCTCGTTCAATACGTGGGTGAAATAGACAGTCTGCCTCGCGTGGTGCGCAATGACGAGTGGAACCTGTCTGAAGTAAAAGAATTTGCTCCGGGGGCGATTATTATTTCTCCCGGCCCGGGTCGGCCCGTTGATGCGGGGATTTCGATAGAAATTATAAAAAAACTGGGAGATACAATTCCCGTTCTGGGAGTCTGTCTTGGTCACCAGTGCCTGGCTGTTGCTTTTGGTGGTGATATTGAATTGGCCGGGCGGCTTGTGCATGGTAAAACATCTGAAATTTCCCATGCGGATACTCCGCTTTATGAGGGAATCGACAACCCATTTACCGCCACCCGTTATCATTCTCTTATAGTTTCAGAGGATACTTTCCCGGCTGAGTTGTCAGTGGATGCTGTTTCCGATGAAGGGGAAATAATGGGATTGCATCACAACAGTCTGCCACTGCTGGGTGTTCAGTTTCATCCGGAATCGATTTTGACCGAAAGTGGAAAAAAATTAATAGAAAACTTTTTGAATTACGCCCGGGATCCTGTTTCCGTTGGTAAAACCAGCCGCCCGGAAATCAAACAAAAAGAGGGGTCAGAAAAATGAAATTTCCCGAACTGCTCGAAAATTTACTTGCCGGCGAAAATCTAAGTCTTAGCCGGGCGCAGGAAACGATGGATCAAATTATGGATGGTTTTCTTGATGAAGCCCAGATTGGTGCCTTGCTGGTTGCACTGCGGACTAAAGGGGAAACACCGGTTGAAATTGCGGGATTTGCTCGCAGTATGAGGAACCACGCACGGGGGTTTGAAGTTGATTCGCAATATAGACCGCTGGTTGATACCTGCGGCACCGGGGGAGATAGTGTGGAGACTGTTAATATTTCCACCATGTCTGCCATTGTGGCCGCGGCGGGGGGAGCGGCGGTTGCAAAACACGGTAACCGTTCGGTTTCCAGTAACTGCGGCAGCGCCGATTTACTGGAAGAACTCGGGGTGAAGATCGAACTTGAACCCGAGCAGGTAAAAGAATGTATCGAAAAAGTGGGGATAGGATTCATGTATGCACCTAAATTTCACTCTGCCATGAAATACGCTATCGGTCCCCGTAAATCACTGGCCATCCGAACAGTTTTTAATCTTCTGGGTCCGCTTACCAATCCGGCCCGGGCTGATCGTCAATTGCTGGGTGTTTTTTCCGAGCACTGGGTCAAACCGGTTGCTCAAGCACTGAAAGAACTGGGCGTCCAAAGAGCCCTGGTTGTGCATGGGACTGACGGGATGGACGAGATAAGTTTAAGTGCCCCCACAGTGTATGCTGAGTTGAACAATGGAGAATTAACTGAGGGTAGCTTCAGCGCTGAAGATTTTGGTTTTGAAAATATTGATCTGGCCGACATTGCCGGCGGTGAACCCGATCATAATCTCGCGATGGCCCGTCACTTGTTTGCCGGCGAGGCTCCGGTTCCGGTTACAAACATTGTCGCCGCCAATGCGGGCGCTGTTCTGTATCTATCCGATAAAGCAGAATCTCTGCGAGAGGCCGCCGAACTTGCCTTTGAAACTATTCGGAGTGGAGCTGTTCAGAATCAGCTCGATAACCTGGTTGAGATCAGCAACAGTGTATAGATTATGTGGTTAAAAATATGCGGTGTGATAACTTCGGAGGGAGCCTGGAACCTGGCCCGGCTGAATATTGATGCGATCGGTCTGAACCGTTACGCTCCCAGTCCGCGGTATCTTTCCCGCAAGAGAGCCCGGGAACTTGCTCTCCAGGTCAAACGTGTTGACGAAGACAAAATGGTGGTCGGGGTTTACGTCAATGAAACTTTCGGGAATATAAATAAAGATATTGATGAAATCGGGCTTGATGCCGTTC
>CAYTSZ010000188.1:0-4070 GCA_964440635.1 uncultured bacterium | reverse complement strand
CAATGAGTCGGATGTATGAGGAAGGATACAGTTCCACGGAAATCGGAAAATATTTCAACCGGACCCCGGCATCTGTTAATTATGCTCGCAATACAATAACTTAATAACTAAACCTCCGAGGCTTATATATATACGTTATGGAATACGAATTAGAGGAATTGATTGAAGCAAAACGTCAAATCGACTCAATTCTCCACAAGCTAAGGAAGACTGTTAAAACATTCCAGACTAAGGATAATCCAGATAGATATAAATCTCAAATTACATTGGCGAAGCGACGGATCAAGGCATTAGAGATTGCTGCGACTCTCATTGAGAGACAAATGTAAAATTGGGAAGTTCAGACATTACGATTTACTTTTTTTCTTACTCGAGTGTAGTCACTAACCATTGACTATTAGTTCCCTTTTTTTATATCCGGCGAGGCGTAATTATGCGATCCATTGTATAATCATACCCATTCAGGTATAATATATTTTAAATAGGTTATTTTATACCCTCGGAGGTATAATTATGAAACTAAAAACCCGCGAATTGATCCGGTTTGTGAAGCAGCGCCGTAAACAACTGGGAATGACGCAGGAGGATTTATCGGAAAAGGCAGGGGTGGGATTGCGTTTTGTAAGAGATCTTGAGCAGGGAAAACAGTCCCTGCAATTAAACAAAGTAAACCAGGTTTTGTCCCTTTTTGGTCATAAAATGGGGCCGATTCCGATTGAGGACCGCAGTGAATTATAGACGCGCGGAAATATATGTAGCCGACGTCCCCGCGGGGTTATTAGAAGAAACCGACACGGGGTATGAGTTCCGATATTTCTCGGACTACCTTGTGAAAGAGGATCCACCTCCGGTTAGCCTGACCCTTCCGTTGCGAGAAAAACCGTATCACTCCAATGTGTTGTTTCCATTTTTTGACGGATTGATTCCGGAAGGTTGGCTTCTTGATGTGGTGACGGAATCATGGAAAGTGAATCCGCGGGATCGCATGGGTTTGTTGTTGGTTAGCTGCCGGGATACTATTGGGAATGTAAGTGTGAGGGAGATAGGGGACGAGAACAATGAGTGAGCGCTGTCTGGTCTGTCTTCAGCAATTAGAGGGCGGAAGGGAATACCACCCTGAATGTGTGTCAGAGCTGTTTAGAACCCCAGAAGTTCCCGAACTCGATTACAGACTATCCGATCTGAAGGAATTGGCGAAGAAGGTGGTCAAGCGCCGGGTTACGGTTCCGGGTGTTCAATCCAAGTTGTCACTGTATATTGAGAAAAAATCAGAAAAACATCCGAAATTCACGATTGTCGGGTTGTGGGGAAATTTTATTTTAAAGCCTCCGTCACAACAGTGGTCGGAACTACCCGCAAACGAGCACTGTAGTCTTCACATGGCGCGGGAGATCGGGATCGACACCGTACCATTTGGATTAGTACGACTGGCTTCGGGGGAACTGGCCTTTGTGACCCGGAGAATTGATCGCGTGGATGATAAAAAAATTGCGCTGGAAGATATGTGCCAGTTAACCGGCAGGCTCACCGAGGATAAATACAAGGGGTCCCATGAGCAGATTGCTAAAACAATCAAAAAATATACCGCAAATCCATTACTGGATGTCGTTCGATATTTTGAATTGGTAGTATTTTCGTATTTGACGGGCAATGCGGATATGCATCTGAAGAATTTTTCGTTGTACAGGGACACAGAACTGGGGTGGAGATTGGCGCCCGCTTATGATTGTTTATCGACCCGGCTTATTATCCCCGAGAAAAAAGACCCCGATGAGTTGGCTCTGACGGTTAAGGGCAAAAAATCAAATTTTAGCCGCAAACACTTCCGGCAGTTTGGAGTTCATATTGGCCTCAATCCCAGGCAAATCGAGACCGCTCTCGAAAAGTTAATTAGTTCACAGGAAAAGTGGAATCAGATCATTAATCGTTCTTTTTTAAGTGGAGAGATGAAAAAGAGGTATCAGGAAATTATCAATCAAAGAATACAGCCCCTTTGATCGGATATTTTAGAATTTTCCAATGAAATTTTAGCATAATAAATTAATCTCTATAGTATTTCGTCTACCCAAACCCCGTAAATCAAGCTCAAAAAATGGGATGGAAGAACCAAATATGACCACCCCGCCCTTCCGATAACTCGTACTTACCGTTCATCCACCGGCCGGTTTTGTATAACTGTAAACATTTAAAAGGTTGAAATTTATGAAGGTAAAGGTCGGATGCAAGATAAAAGGGTGGTCAATTATCTTTGCCGGCGGATAGTCGCTGGAGATGTGATATGTTCGTTAACTTGATTCCCGAGTCCAGTCTCTCAATTGCGCCGGCTTCCGCGAGTTGTTTTAATTTACGTGACAGGGTTTCCGGGGTTGTCCCGAGCATGTTGGCCAGCTCCTGTTTGCTGGATTTGAGTTCTACCTGGAGACCTGGCTCTAACCGGTCGTTTTCTTTAACTGCCCGGTCGAGCAGATACTTGGCCAGGCGGGCGAGTACCTCCCGTAGTGAAAGATCTTCTACCAGACCAACTAAAAACCGGAGTCGGTGAGTCAGCTCGGCCAGCATCTGCAGTGAAAAATCAGGGTCTTCCCGCAGCAGTTCGATAAATTTGTCCTGGGGAATAAACAACAGCCGGGCGGGCTCAGTTATTTCCAGGCTGACCGGATAGCCCTTGCCGGCGAAAATTGCTGCTTCGGCAATGACGTCGCCCGGTTCCAGCAGCCGGATGATCTGTTGCTTGCCGGCCGGGGACGTCCGATATCCCTTGGCCCGGCCTTCGGCGACCACGTAAAAACCGTCTACTTGCTCCCCGGCAAGAAATACTATATTGCCGGGTTCGTAGGATTCACTAATGGTAATTGCCGCGATTTTCTCCAGATATTCGGAATCGAGTTCCCCGAATAGGTCTGTCTGCCGGAGAGCCGGTATTATGGTTTCCATCGGGTTTGCTCCACTGGTTCTACTTTTTTGATTCCGTCGACTTCCTGTTTGAGTGTTCGTTCTACGACCTGGGAAAGAGTAATCTGAGACATTGGACAGCCACCGCAGGCCCCGGTTAATCTTACTTTCACCACCCCGTCATCAGTGACTTCAACGAGCTCAATTCCACCCCCGTCCGCTTGCAGAGTCGGCTCAATCCTGGCAATTGTTTCTTCGACTGCTTCCTTCATACTTAGTATCTCCTTAAAGTGTGAATCTAATTTCATAATTCAATAAACAAGTAACTCTTTCCGTAAATACACAAATGTCAATATTTTAATACTTCGTTGTTACAGAACTTTCTAACGAACTGTCATTGTTGGGCTTGACCCGGCAGCAGGGAACTTCCACGGTCAGGATCGACAATGTGTTAATCTCGGCCTCGTCGAACATCTCGGCGGGCTTCTGTTGATAATAGTCCGGCTCGTTGTCCAACTTGGGACAGGCGATAGCGAGTGACTTGTTCTCAAGGAAGCGGGGGTGGAAGTCACCGACCGAATAGGCCACGCAGTCGGTGGGGAGCACCCCGCCGACTCCCCGGAAATACGGTGCCGTCGATGGAACAAGATTCAATTATACCGACCATTGTTCTGATTTTGAAGGCAGGCCTTCGTCTGCGGTGGTTTCGGCTGCACTTTCCTTGCTCCCAAAACTTTTTGCCTGGACTCTGGGACAACCGGAATGTTCCACTTGTGTCTCCATTTTCTCTACAATCTCCTGTTGAAGTGGTTTTTGATACCTTCTGCTTTGAGAACGTCCAGTGTTTCCTGCAGCATATTTTCCTCTCTGTGTTCCTGCAGGTGCTCCAGGTGAGATTTGATTGTGTTTTAGGCCTGTTCGATAATGTTTTCCATGCCCTTTTTTTCGTAGGGTTCGTCTTCACGTTTTTTCACGATAATGGCATTCCCCGATGCAGGTGTCCAGTGCGTTGCAGAACAGGTCACTGATCAGCCGGGCTTTACCGTCGATTACCTGCAGTGCCCCTTCGGGGCAGGCGGTAATACACTCCCCACACCCGGTGAGTTTTTCCTCAACTTATTTAAACCTAAATTGAGCGATTCTGAGCATGAGGATGTCTCACATCTTGTTTTCTCATT
>CAYTSZ010000187.1:0-4148 GCA_964440635.1 uncultured bacterium | reverse complement strand
AGCCATGGGCTGGCGCACAGGAGGTGCGCCAATGGCTGTATACCTCGCAGACAGCAGGAAGCTGTCGAGAATGAGAAAACAAGATGTGATACATCCTCATGCTCAGAATCGCTCAATTTAGGTAATAGTTTGTTTTACAGTTTTATCCGAATTACGGGAGGCTTAATTTATGAGTAACGAAATATATATATACAGAAAAGATTTTTGTCCCTACTGCACCCGGGCCGAGAAATTACTTGAAAGTCTTGGGGCCGGGTATACAGAAATTAACATTGACAATCAGCCGGAGAAGAAAAAAGAGATGATTGAAAAAACCGGCGGTGCGAAAACAGTACCCCAGATTTTTATTGGGGACAAATACATCGGAGACTGCGACAAACTCTATGAACTTCACAAAGAGGAAAAGCTGAAGACTCTACTCGAAGAAAATACAGAGAAAAACAGCGAGGAACACCCGCCGGATCATGAACTTGTTATTATCGGTTCCGGGGCCGCCGGATTGACGGCTGCTATTTATGCCAGGCGCAGCGGGATTCAGACACTTGTAATTGAAGGACGCCAGCCCGGGGGCCAGCTTACCATTACCGGCGGAGTCGAAAATTTTCCCGGTTTCCCGGAAGGAATTGATGGTGGACAGTTAATGCAGAGAACCCGAAAACAGGCCGAAGGGTTCGAGGCTGACTTTTCCACCGGGCCTGCAACCGAAATTGATTTTTCCGGGCCTCCGTTTGAAATAAAAACTGAAAACTCAGTTTTTAGAACCAGAACTGTAATAATCGCTACCGGCGCTTCAGCCCGCTGGCTGGGGCTTGATTCGGAACAGAAATACAGGGGAAAAGGAGTCAGCGCCTGCGCCACCTGCGATGGTTTTTTCTTTAAGGACCAGCGGGTTGTGGTTATCGGGGGCGGAGACAGCGCACTGGAAGAGGCACTGTTTTTAACCAGATTTGCCAGTAAAGTTACCGTGATCCACAGGCGAAGTGAACTTCGTGCCTCAAGCCTGCTTGGGCGGCGAGCTCGCGAAAATGAAAAAATAGAATTCGTCTGGAACAGTGAAATAGTTGAAATAATAGGCGACGGAAACAATGTCAATGGTGTTAGGACGGTAAGTCATCCCGATGGGCACCCCCTGCATAAACTGGCCGAAGGTAATCCCGATGTTGAAGAAGTAAAAATAGACTGCGAGGGTGTTTTTATTGCTATCGGCCATTCGCCCAATACCGAAATATTTGAGGATTATCTAAAAACCGACGAGGATGGATTTCTTATAACCACCGATGAAGTATTCACCTCCCAACCAGGAGTTTTTGCCGCCGGTGATGTCCAGGACCGCCGTTACCGCCAGGCGATCACCGCCGCCGCCAGCGGCTGCAAAGCTGCGCTTGAGGCGGAAAAATATTTGCTTGAACAGTCGGATTGATACAGGTGAACTTCAGGCTGATTTTATCGGCCTGCCTGTGTTATTATTGTAAGCAGAAGATCATAACTCTTAGAAAAGGTGATGATTATGAGTAAATCAAAAACTGATATAAAAAAGTTGATGCAACTGGACATCGAAGCGGGCGAATCACCATCCCCTGAAAATCTAAGTAGTATTTTTGAGGCAGCAATGGTAGAAAAAAAGGTAGAACCGGAGTTTCTAAGTGAATATCTACACAGCACAAGGCCGGGATTGGAAGATCTTTCCCTTGCTTTCAAGCAACTGGCGGAAAAAAACAGACACTCGATATCCGCCGACGCACTGGAAACCATCTCCGAAGGGCTGGATTTAATGCTCCTTCCCGATACCGAACTGCCGGCCGAAGAAAGCGAAAAAATTTACGACAGAATAGTGGAACTGGTAGCCCGGGATTCGGGCGGCACCGATCTGGAGAAACACCTTCTACACTCTCTGCTCATAATCGGTGGAACCCTGCTGACCGCGGCGGCGATCCCCCATATAATGCACCGTAGCGATGATTACGCCAAACAGGCTAAAAAACTGTTTGGCTGGATTCATTCTCTTTTTTCCGATTAAATACTTCCAATCAGTTTGCTCTGACTTACAAAATATGCTAATGTCCAGATTGTCTTAAACAGATACAAATTAACTTTCACATACAAAGGAGGGATTTCAGTGGCCACAGGAACAGTCAAGTGGTTTGATGACGCTAAAGGTTTTGGTTTCATTGAACAGGACACTGGAGAGGATGTATTCGTGCATTACTCTGAAATAAATGTCGAGGGTTATAAAACCCTTGAAGAGGGCCAGAAGGTCGAATTCGAACTCGAAGAGACCGAAAAAGGTCTGGCAGCAGTCGACGTAGAAATCGCTTAGATTATCAGCCGGAGTTCGCGTTTACATACGGGAACTCCGGTTATTTATTTGATTCCTATTTAAAGAGAAAAACTGCTGCCGGGGTATTCCCGGTCAAGCAATTTTAAAAACTGCTCCTGTTTTTCCCCGGGGAGATCATAAAAATCTTCCGGCAGGTATCGGTCTATCTCTACTTCACACATTAATGCTTCTATTTCTTCCGGTAAAAAACTGTCCAGCAGATCAACCCACTCCGTTGAAGATATTTCTTGTCCATCAAGCAACTTCCGTGTCGCCTCTTCACCTCCGCTAAACCGATCTTCCTCAATACTCATATTATATCTCCTCTAAACATATTTTGTTTTCCCTCTAAAAAAAGTTTAGCACATTCACCCCCCCATTTTCCACTTCTAATTTAATTTTTTTAACTCGGCGGCTAAATTTGTCCTGTCAATCGGGCGGTGAAACTATAAATTGGTGACTGACACTATTTCCGAGATAGTCCGCGGCGGTTAGACTGTATTCTCCCGCCCGGGGTTTCAAAAATACGGTCTCACCGGGAAGAACCGAACGATAAAATTTGCCGTTTAAAAAAAGTGCCACTCGACGCTCTGTGTATCCACTGGCCACCCGGATCGGAATACGAGATCGCTTATCAAGCAGATAACGGGATTTATGGGCCGGCTCCAGAATTCTTATGCTCCCGGTGGCATGTTCGTGGAAGGGGCATTTTTTTGAATGCGGTGGAATATTTTGTTCCAGCATTCCCCGGCGTTTAAGATAATGGGTAACTTCCGGCGAATAACGTTTCACCACTTTACGCCGGTAGCCTGTTTCGGGAACACAGGCCGCGCAGTAACTTTCAGTCCCGTCTTCGGAAACATAAATAAGCCGGTGGGTTTCACAGCGACTGGACTCGGTTTTACCTTTGATATAAAGATCGGATACCGTCTCCGAGCAGAAATTACCGGGCGGATGTCCACTGCTGACACAGACCTGTCTTTCTCCCACCCCTCCGGGTTTTTTAAACCAGGAGTCCCCGCCCCGGCGGGCCAACATTTGAAATATCCGGCGGGCCAGGGGCTGCGCCGCTTTGCGGCCCACAAGCTCTTTCGCCCCTTCCCCGCTAAAATTTCCCGCCCATACTGCCACCGTATATTCGGGATTGTAAGCAATAGTCCAGGCGTCCCGATGATGGGTGGAAGTGCCTGTTTTATAAGCTACCGGAGTTTGTGAAAAATTTTTTCCACTATCTTTCAAAATAGAATGAACCAGATAGGCGGCTTCCGGAGAATATAAATTATCAACCGGGCGGCGCGGTTGACTGTCTGGAATAAATGTAAGGGGGATATATTCTCCCCCGCGGGCCAGCGTTGCATAAGCGGAACCCAATTCCATCAGGTTAACCCCGCAACCACCCAGTATAAGTCCCAGGCCATAGTAACTGCTCTCTTCTTTCAAATGCGAGAAACCAAGTTCTTTTAACAATCCGTGAAAATTGTCCAGCCCCATTCTGTTTAGAACTCGAACAGCCGGGATATTTAACGACTGGCGCAAAGCTTCCTTTACGCTTACCTGACCTTTAAATCGGCGACTGTAGTTTTCCGGAGTAAGACCGACAAAATGACTGGCCACATCGATAAGCTGGCGGCGGGGAGTCAGCTTCCCCTCCTCAAAAGCATACAGATAGAGAAACGGTTTCAAAGCCGAACCCGGACTGCGAAGTGCAAACGGACCCTGCACCTGCCCGGAATGTTTGCTATCAAAGAAATCATGATTGCCCAGGTAAGCGCGCACTTTGCCGGTAGAATTTTCAATTATTACAACACTTAAATTGTGAACTTCATAGCGC
>CAYTSZ010000186.1:0-4150 GCA_964440635.1 uncultured bacterium | reverse complement strand
TTTTCTGCTTATCGTGTTGTTGAGGATATTGGTGAGGTGCGGGTTTTGGAGCTGGTGGAGATCGATTGGCCTGTGCAGAAGATACTGGATGCTGATCTGGTGGATATGGCTGCCTACAGCCGGGCTCTCGAGGAGAAACTGGAAGGGGAAATGCTTGATTGTTCTCCCCAGGAGATCAACCCCCTGATTCCAACTGAGTTTGAATACCGTCCGTCAGAAAAAAGCGCCGCCAGCCGCTCTCTGAAGGGAATAGTTGTTGCCGATGATATCAGGGCCCTGGTCAGTTTTGCTGAGAATAATCTTATCTCCGTCAGTGATAATCCCGCCCTTAACGCAGTGCTTGGTGGGGGTTCTGCTTCCGGCAGTAAAGACGAACTGAATTTCCGGCTCGTTGGACATCTTAATCTGGAAATGAATCGCCGTGACAAACCTTATCATGCTTATCCGCTTCTCTACAGGCCTGTTAAAAATAAAAACAGCACATTTTCTAATCCCGAACGCCAGGATTCTCCCAAGATGATCTCTAATAAAATTGATGGCGAAGAGTATATCTTTATTAACCTGGATTGCCTTGAGTATTACACTGCCGATATACGCTGGGTCAGGAGCGGTTACCGTTTGAACATGGAAGGAAGATTTGCGCGTAATCGTGATCTCCGTCGGCAATTGGAGGAATACCAACCTTTTTACTGCGCCCCCCGTCCGGTGGAACTTGAGGATGAAAAGTTTTCGGTCAACAGGGTGGATTATGTTGTTTCCCATCTCCAGAGGCAGAATGTAATCGATAAATACCTGTGGTCCAGTGGCGGCGAACAGGGGATAGTGCGTGATTCTAAATACTTGCCGTTGGCTCTGCTGAATAATCTCGATCGCAACGGTCGCCAGATGAGAAGCCCCGCTTCGTTTTTTGAACAACCGCCGCTTCCTTTCCTCAAACCCCGCTGGCTTCTGGAGATTGAACTTGAAGAATTTGAGGATTTGATTTCCGAACCTGTAAAACGCGAGCAGCTTCCGGCTGATTTTCTGGAAACGGGAGTCCTAGAAAACCGCTGGTATGTCAATGATTCCCGTGACCGGGTCAACTGTGATTTATTGAAGGAAAAAAATAGAAAAAAGGGCAGCAAACAGGCCAAAAAGACCGCTGTTCCTGTCTTTGAGAAGAACAGCAGACTGGTCGCTTATATTCTCCAGAAAACAAAAAATGGTCTATACGACCCGGAGCATCAGCCCGGTCCGGTGGAGTATCAGAAACTATCGGGGGACAGCGAAATACAGTTTTTCCTCAGTGAACCGGTGTATTGAGATGCAGCTGGCTCAACTTGCCCGTCCGGACCAGGTACTTGACTGGGTCAGGCAAACCACTTTCGCCCGGACTGAATACGGCCGCTCGGTGCTGCAGTATCTTCAGAAAGTAAAAACTTTCTACTGGGATGACGCGGTCAAAACCGCTGCCATCGAAAAAACAGCCGTAGGAACAGTGATCCGGGTGGCTCCCGGGTTTTATCGCCAGCACCTGCAGAGCACGGCTAACCTTGCATTTGTTTTGCTTCACGAAGCCTCCCACTCCTGGCGCTCTGATTTCAGTCGTTTTGTTCCCGGCCTTAATTTAAGCTGGCGCAGCATTGCTAATTTCACAAGTGACCTTTTTGTGAATGCAGCCCTGTTTCGAAACGGCTTTCCCCTTCGGGAAGATCTTACCGTCCGGCTGTATGAACCTGATGGTCTGGAGTTTTTCCTGCTGCCGCCCCATCAACTGCTGAAGAAATTTTACAAAGGCAGCAGCGCTGAAAAAGAGTTGAATGAATACTGCCCCGACTATTCACCGCAATCACGCCCCGCCGCCGATTCGCAGTTTTACCGCTTGAAATCCTGGCTTTATGAGCGAGCCGCAGGCGATATCAATTGGCTCCGCCCCTCCGAATCCAAGCAGGGGTTCGAGCGTTTGTTTGAAGCTTATCTCGATAGCTGGTTTGGTTGCCTGACCCTCGATGAGCTGGCCCATATTTTTGATCAATTGCTTGCTTCGCTCCCCCGCTGTTTTTTGCTTGGCTCGCATGGGGTGCGCGGAATTAAAGGCCGGGGTGATGGTCCGACAAGTGAGGCTATGACGAGGAAACGCCGCCAGAAACGGATCGCTGAATTTGTTAACATGCTCCGCCACGCCCTGGTCGACAGCACGATTTCATCCCGGCCGGTGCGAACACAAAATCCGCGCCCGGGGGTAATTCCGGCCGCCTCGCGGCGCAGTTGTTTTTTACTTTCACGCGGTATCTGGCCGGTATTTTTTATGAATGAGGTGGATGAGTTTTCCCCGTCGGAGCAGGCGACCCATGTTTATCTCGACTCATCGGGTTCGATGTCCGACGAGATAATAGATTTTGTTTCCGGACTGCTGCTCGGCTCGGGCGGAGTTGTGGCCGAACCGATCTACCTGTTTGCCTCCCAGGTAAAACCGGTCAGCCTCAAACAACTGCAATCAGGCTATCGCCTCAGCGGGGGGACGATGATTAACGAAGTTCTTACGCACGCAAGAGAGAAAAAATTAAAAAGGTTCGTGGTCATAACAGACGGTGGGGTAGAAGATATAAACTCCGCCAACAAAAACTATTTAGAAACCGCCGATATGTTCGTAATCTTCGAAAATCGCGGCCGCGACAGACTAACCGCCCCAGCCCAAAAAAGCTGGGAAAACCTAAAAAGCTACATAAAAGACGGCACCACCGGTTTCAGTTATTACTGATCCGCTTCATATCTTTTTATCTCCCTTACTTAAAAAACCAAGGCAAAGTGACCACGAATAACACGAATAGGCACGAATGGAAGTCGAAAGAATAAAGAGGGTTAGTTCAAATAATAAATAAGAAGTTATTCGTGTTGATTCGTGTAAATTCGTGGTCCCGGCAGGGCAAGATTGTATCTTTTTTATATTCTCACTCTGCAAAAATTTTGACTTTATCCTGTATCCCCTGCGGCAAACAAAGTTATGAGTTGTAAGCTGCAAGTTTGAAGTGAACCTGAAACTTTAAACCTGAAACTGGAAACTGTGTCAGCGCTATGGCGCTGGAACTACATGTAGTTTCAGATTATATTTCCGATTATTAAGAACTTGCCCTTAAAATTGTTTTAATGAGAAATAATCAGGTTTCCCGCCCAAAAATCTCCCCTCCCCTGGCGGGAGGGGATTAAGGGGAGGGGGAAATGGTTTAAACGAATATTTTTCACATCAGGAGGGTGGTTTCGATGGGATTCGAAGATTTTTTACGGCAGGAGAAGGACAAACGGAAAGACAAACCGACCCCGGCAAATTTTGACCGGCTTGTCCGCGAATGGCAGCTTGAAGTCAAGAACCTGCATGACCGGATAGAAAAATGGTTGGCCACCGAAATCGAGCAGGAACTGCTGGATATTTTACGGGGGTACCCATATATGGTTAGAGAACCGGGTCTGCCGGAGTGGGAAACAGATATCATGGTTATCATTTTTGACGAACTTGAGATCGTAATCAGGCCCATAAGTAGATTCAAAGGAGAGCACCAGGGAGAGCTTATAGTGGAAGCTGCCAGCACAGCCCGACACCTGGCCCAGGCCCCGCAGGCCGCCGCTGATGGTTTTAATAACTGGTATATAGAGAGAACAGATGAATTAGTTCCTTTAAACGAATCCAACTTCAAAGAGTTTCTCCAGGAATTAATCTCAGCAGCGAAATAAGTAAATTATTTTCTTATAGCATCGAAGCATACCGGAGTTCCTTCTGAAAGAAGGGATGATTAATCTGACATCCTCCATAAAGTATAAAAAGCCAATTTACGCCATAGAGTATAAAAAGTCAATATACGATATAGCGTAAATAAAAGATTTATACGCTACGCCGTAAATAATATTAGAGTAAGGTGATTTATGCGACAGCTAAAGAGCCAATGATTCGCAATCCCCTGTTACCGCGCAGATAGGGCACACGACAAATGACGTAACTGTCAATTGTGCAAACGTGTTGTGTGGGCTATTAATCGAATGTCACCTGCCTGCTGGAGCCTGTTTTCCTTCTCTCCCTTTGATGGGAGAGAAAAGAAGAGAGGGTGAAAAAGATTGTGATTTTTTGTGAGATCAGTAATAAAATTATGTATAAATCACAGAAAACTTTTCTTTGAAG
>CAYTSZ010000185.1:0-4242 GCA_964440635.1 uncultured bacterium | reverse complement strand
GGTATACCAATGCTGTGAATAATCAGCAGGCTTTATCGAATGAATTGATAAAACGCTGGGAAGTTATCCAAAAACGCCAGCAAGAGTTAAAGGAAGAAAAACCAATGCCGCCGTCACCGAGACAGGGAAGATATGAATCGACCGAAAGTTTTCGCAGCAGAGCGATGAAACTTCGGGATGATTACCGTAAACAGGCACAGGAGTGGGAAGAACAAGTTGGGCAGTTTAATGAAGCTCAGCAGCAACTGCAGCGAGATATTCAGGACTATTACGTAAACGAATACCGACCCCGGCTGGTGCATAAGACTTTTCTTGAGGTATTTGGAAAGCCAGTTCTAAAGGTTAATGGATATAATGTGGAACAGGGATTTTACAGTCTGGAGTTAACTTCTAACCGGGAGTCCGCCGGAGATTTTAAACGGATCCTGAAACTTCCCAAATCATTTGCAAATGCCAAACGGGAGGGACCCCGTTTTGAAGAGAAACTTAAAGATGCCGAACCGGAAATTATCTTTGACATTACTGACAGGGGCATTCGGTGGAGTCAGGCAGTAGTTCCCGTTGAGGAAACACGCTACGCCATGCAGCCCCTAAAAGAGGAGGTTGAGAAACGGGAGCTTAACTTTAGAATAGCCGAGTTGACCGAAGGGGTTGAGATCGGGACAAAAACACAGATGGAGGCGAAAACAGATCCATATGTCTGGGAAATCCCTGAAGCCACCAGCAGAGTTTCAAGAGGTCGAGAGGAACTTAGCGATGATTTACCCCGGCTGCTTGAGGAGGCCGAGAAAGCTGCTGAAAATAGAAACAAGTATCTGTTTGCGGTCGGTATAGAGAACTACTGGAATGCGCCTGATGTTCCTTTCGCAGAACGCTCGGCTGAATTGTTTAAAGAGGTGGCCAATAAAATACTGGGTGTGCCTAATACCAATAGTAATATGTATGTCCTGACCGGCCGGGATGCGACAACGGGCCGAATTTCCTCCCGCCTGCAGGAACTCCTGGCCCGTCTGAATGAGGACGATACGCTATATTTCTATTTCTCCGGCCACGGTGTCCCCTCACGCACAGGAAACCAGGCCTATTTACTTCCCCAGGATGCCTCGCCATCCTCATACCTGTTTAAAATATTTTCACTGAACGAATTATACAGCCGTCTTTCCGAGTCGGGTGCCGGGCGGGTAGTGTCCTTCATAGACGCCTGTTTCTCCGGCCAGGTGTCCAAAGACCAGATGGTGTTTGAAGGAGTAGCACCTGCTGGCAGGCTGGTTAAGGGAAAAGCTATGATGCCAAAGCTGTCAGATAAGATGACAATACTGACCGCAGGAACCAATGAACAGTTTTCCAATGCCTATTTTGAACGTCAGCATCGACTTTTCTCATATTATCTTATGAGAGGACTGATAGAAGGCAAGCAAGGCGCTCAGTTGATAGAATATGTAAGAACCCAGGTGGACGAACAATCCCGTAATTTAGGTCCGGCCTATATACAGACCCCGCAGATATATGGGGCTAAAAGATGGTAGTTGAATGCAAATAGATAATAAAATTATCCAAAAAATAGGTTATGTGTGTATCGGCCTGCTTGTTTTGTTTTTATTAGTTTATGGGTGCGCCGCTCAGAAACCGGAAGCCCGAGAGGAAAAATTGGACAGTGCAAGGACAGAAGAAGCGAGGGAGACGGCGAGGTCAGAGCTGGATATACCAGCATCCGAGTTTGAACAGTCAAAAAAAGAAGTAGAGCCGGTGAAGGTTCCCGATTGGTATGAGCAAAGAAGTTATTCCGATGAGCGACTTATTGTGACTGGATATGGTCGCGGGAATACAATGGAGATGGCCCGGGGTCGTGCTCTTAAGGATATTGCTCAGCATTTGGGGGTGAGGGTCAAAAGCCTGGAAGAGGACTTAACGGAATCGATCAAGGATCAGCAGGAGCATATTAGAGAAGAATATCGCCGCGAGATCAGGCTGGAGGCGGATCAGCAGATAAAGGACTGGCGCGTGGTTGAGAGGGAGCGAAGCGGTTCGGATTTTTTTATTAAGATTGAGCTGGATCGCCGGCCTGCACACCGGGTTATTGCAGATAAAATTTCTCGACGATGGACAACGCTCCCTGCGGAAATTGAATGGCTGGGAGCAGAACCTCTTATTCAAGGGAGCCTGATTCATAATATTGAGAATGAGATAACTGATCCCACAGGTCAGAAAGAAAAACAGATCGGAGTAAAATTACAGCGTCTGCACGAAGAGTGGTATCTGGAGGTCACACCCGGGGGTGAAAGTTCTTTTTCAATACCACTGGATGAAAAAGATTTTGTGAGATTGTTTAGCTGGCCGGAATTAACTGAAAAACAGCAGAGTGTAAACTTACAGCTCAAGACTTTATCAGACGACAGGGGTTATAACCGTCTGCGAGCGGGTGACTTTTTTGCCTTTAAAGTGGAAGCTACTGAAGAAGGTTTCGCCACATTGTTTAATATTTACCAGGATGGACGAGTGAGTGTTCTCGAAGACAACATTGAAATTTCTTCTTCAATTGAAATCCCCGGTCCCGAAGCCCAGGAAAGAGGCGAAATGTTTGGGGCATACTTAATTGAAAAAGGGAAACCAACCAGAGATTTATATATGGCAGTTCTTTCCAAACGACCACTGTTAACTTCAAATTTCCAAAAAATATTAGAAGCGAACCCACCGGTCAGAGGAGAAGAATCCTATCAAATCCACCGTCTTTTAAACTGGCTAAAAAGTAACGAGGAAGAGATTGTAGATCTCGATGTAATATCAGTGTTAGTTCAACCCTGAAAACGTTTAGAAAGATTAATAATTTTACCAAAATCAGATAATATTTTTGACTGGAGACAGATTAGAAAATCACAGGGGTTGTTAACTTTGATATTTACAGTATTTAGTAGTTTGAGGGAGATTTCAAAAGATGTAGAGATAAAGAAAATTACGTTATCAGTATCGGTGTTTGTTGTTTTGCTATTAATCTTTGGTTGTGCCGGCCAAAAACATGTTTCATCCGAAACAGTTGAAGTTGATAGACAGGATCACAGAATAACATGGAGTGAAAAACTCGGTGAGAGTATTAAAAAACAGGAACTGTACGTACATGTAATGGAGGAAAGCGAAGGAAAGATAAGAAATATTGGTTTTTCAGCAGATGGTAAATATTTAATTTCCGGCACTCAGAGTAGACCGTATTCCAATTTATTACCGGTTAGGATTTGGGACGTTAAAACGGGTGAACTTATTAATACCTATAGAGGCCGGGGAAGAGGAATTTTCGCGCTGGCGACCGCGCCGGAAGGAGATATAGTGGCGACTGCTGGTCTGGATAGTGTGATTAGAATTTGGAATTTTAAGACCGGTGAAGTTCTGCATAAAATAGAAGTCCCCAGAACACAGAATATACGCTCACTGCGTTTTTCGCCCGACGGGAAAAAGATAGCCTGTGGGACTTATGGTCTTCGGGATTCTTCTAAACAGGTAAATGCTCATTATTTGTGGCAAATTGATAGTAAACGTCTAATTCATTCTGATACTTATCCGAATTCTGTTGAAGATTTAGAGTTTTCTCCTGATGGAAAAATATTAGCCTCGGCTTTTAGGGGGGGAGAAAATTTAAGGTTATGGGATATAGAAAACAATAAACAACTTCCGGGTATTGCTAACTATAATTTTAGTGGTGTCCGGTCGCTGAATTTTTTTCCAGACGGACGTCATCTTTTAGTTACTCCCAGTGGAATTAATGTCACTGCATTCATTTATGATTATAGGTCTAATTATGTGGCCAGTGGTGACCTTGGGCGAACAGATCGGGCGGTGTTATCGTCAGACGGTAATAAAATAGTGACTTATAATTATACAGAGTCCCCGGCCAAAACGGACCGCGGGAACTATAAAGTAATTGACCCGCAAAGCGGCGAAGTTTTTTATGAATTTGATGAAGATACGTATGTTTATCAGATTTTATTGTCCCCAGATGGCACACAGTTAGCTTCTGCATTAGCCGGCAGTAAAATAAAAATCCGAGAAATTCCTCCGGTGAAAAAGGGGTTTGCGCTTGTTAATCAATTGATGGTTAGTGAATTAGCTTTATTGCTGGGGGAAACAAAATATTCTCAAATAAAAAACAAGGAAGAAAAACTTTCTGAATTTGCTTTTCCTGTGTTTAAGCGATTATTCCATGAAAACTTTGCTGTTCCTGTGATTCAGGATGTAAGTTTTGATATTATAAAC
>CAYTSZ010000184.1:0-4258 GCA_964440635.1 uncultured bacterium | reverse complement strand
GGAGCTTGAGAGCTTGAGTAACTGCTAAATATTTATAACGCAGATTAACTTCTAATTCTAAATCAATGGCTTAAAGTTATCCTGTTAATCCTGTAAATCCTGTCAAAAAAATTTTCAAGGTTTTGATTTTTACTTTGTGACCTCTCTGTGGTAAAACAGGGTTTGAATTGTTGTTTTGATTTCAACTATAAACTACGAACTTGTACGATGAACTGTGTTTTGACTCTCCCGGATTTCTTTGTTTATTCTGGCTGAGCACCAGTCGTGGCCGCACATGCTGCAGTAATCGTGTTCCTCTTTAGAGTCGGCCATGTTGCAGCTTTTGGCCCGCTCGGGGTCGTAGCAGAGTTCAAACTGTTTTTCCCAGTTCAAATCGGCCCGGGCTTTAGAGAGCGAATCATCCCGCTTGCGGCTTTTGCCTATACCAAGAGCTATATCGGCCGAATGGGCGGCGATCTTGTAAGCTATGCAGCCTTCCTTAACGTCTTTTTTGTCAGGCAGTCCCAGGTGTTCGCTGGGGGTGACGTAGCAGAGCATTGCTGCTCCGTGATAGGCGGCGGCGGTGGCCCCGATACAGCTTGTTATGTGATCATAGCCGGGGAATATATCACTGACAAGAGGGCCCAGGACGTAGAAAGGTGCTCCGTGGCAGACCTGCCGCTGGAGTTTCATGTTGTATTCGATCTGATCGAAGGGGACATGGCCCGGACCCTCGACCATCACCTGAACTCCGTTTTTCCAGGCCCGTTCGGTCAACTCGCCGAGTATTCTCAGTTCTTTCAACTGTGCCGGATCTGTGGCGTCGGCCAGGCTTCCCGGCCTAAGGCCATCACCCAGTGAGTAGGCGACGTCGTATTTGCGCATTATTGTGGAAATCTCATCAAAAAGTTCGTAGGTGGGGTTTTCTTTCCCATGGATTTTCATCCATTTTGCCAGTAGACTTCCGCCTCTGCTGACTATCCCGTTGAGCCGGTTGCCGACGTCGTCCAGGAGTTCCCGGGTCAACCCGGCGTGGATTGTTAAAAAATCCACGCCCTGCCGGGCCTGATTTTCAATCTCTTCCAGTATGATTTCTTCAGACAGTTCGGATAGATCACGATCTACAATCATAGAATAAATGGGCACCGTTCCCACCGGAACCGGGGAGGATTTAATTATTGCTTCACGGGTGGCATTAAGATCCCCGCCAGTGGATAGATCCATTACGGTATCCGCACCCCATTTAACCGCCCACTGCATTTTTTCTATCTCTTCGCTCTCGTCGGAGGAATCCGGCGAGGCGCCGAGATTGGCATTTATTTTTGTTTTCGCCGCCCGCCCGATACCCAGCGGCTCAAGGCCGTGGTTCAAATGCTGGCGGTTGGCCGAGATAATCAGCCGACCGGCCGCTACTTCGCCCTGTACCTGCCGGGGGGTTAAATGTCCCTCCCTTTCAGCCACAGCTTCCATTTCTTCGGTTATAACGCCCAGCCGGGCATATTCCAGTTGCGTTGAGGGCTGAAAATTTTCGGGTGCTGTCCAGTTATTGTGGTCAGTTTTATCATCAGAAACCCCCGGAGAGTATGTCCAGTCGACCGGCATGAAATCCCAGGCAGTTTTTTTCGAAGGCCGGGGCATCTGGGGGGTATCCGGAGACGAGAAGGGGACGGGAGTTCCTATCGCCGGTGGACGGGCAAAAGAACCGGGATTGCAGCCCCCCTGAGCACCGCCGGGATTTGCTCCCCTGTCGGGCAGATTATAAGGGAAATCAGTATCATTGTTTTTTTTGTTCATAATTTCAAACTCCTTTACAGCTTCGTTGTGAGATTATGCTATTCATTTTTTGTGGATCTGTCTGGAGTTCGCGAACCATTTCCAGGTTGTTTACCACAAGATTTTGTTCCCGCCATTTTTTAAGACAGGATTGATGTTCCTGTTGACGTTTTCCGCAGGAAGCCACTCCGCGTTCGTAAACTTTAACCGGCCAGTTATGTTTCACCAGATCTTCCAGCGTCGCTTTGACGCAGCGGTGAGTGCAAACTCCGCTTAGCACAATCGGGGTTGGCCGTTCAAAGTAAGATTTTAAGGCGGGAAAACCGCTGTGGTTATGTTTGCAAAGCAGTGGCCCGTTATCCAGGTCGGGGTGCCATTGTTCGCCAAAACTTCCTCCAAGGCATAATTCGGGCATATCGTCAAACTGTCCGGGGAGATAAGAACTGCGAATTCGAACCACCCGCTGGCAGCCGGTGCTGGTTTCGATAAGTTCCTTCAGCATAGTCTGGATTGGAGCGAGCGGTCGTCCGTGGCGGGCGTATGTTCCGCGCTGATGATAGAAATCTTTCTGTAGATCGATCAGAACAAGGTATGGCAGACTCACAGTTATCCTCCTCTTGAGGCAGAACCTCGATTATTTTTGGAGGATAGGGGGATAAAACCTGGAAGTGAAAATTAGCGCGATTCCCTACGCCGGTTTAAACCGGTTCAGGTTCCAAGGGTTATTTCTCATCCCGCACTCAATCGGGTAGTTACAGTGAATAATCACATAAAAGTAACGATTTAATTATTGTCTCTTCTACGTATTAAAATCTATACTGCCCCAATTGAGTGCGGGAACCCCTATCGCTCAACAAACGATAGTATAGTAATTTACCATATACTTCCCGAAAAACAAATTTTCTCCCCCCTGTCCGGTTTATTTTAGACTGTATTTCCCTCACAGAACCTCTAACGTCATTCCGGGCAAGGAAACGTAGTGACCGCAGACCCGGAATCTATGGTATTGTAAAAATTGAGTGCTGGACGGCAATGACGGAGTCGTTGGAGAGGTTCTGTTTCCCTCACTATTATGCTTGAGATAAGATAAAATTTAAACAAGAGATAATCCCGGTCGGGGAGGATCACAAAAACCCAAAAAAGCGGTGGTAGGATGTCAGAGCGTTTTATTGCTCATGTGGATATGGATGCTTTTTATGCCCAGGTGGAAAAACTGGATGATGAACAGCTCCATCATCAGCCTGTTATTGTGGGCGGACTGGGTTCTCGCGGCGTGGTGGCAACCGCTTCCTATGAAGCACGTGAATTTGGTGTTCACAGCGCGATGCCAATGAGGCAGGCCCGCGAACTGTGCCCGGATGCGTTTTTTCGCCGCCCGCGGTTTGACCGCTACCGCCAGATTTCCAATCAGATTCGCGAGATTTTTAAAAAATATGCCAGCCAGATTCAACCGTTGTCCCTGGATGAGGCCTATCTTGATGTTTCCCGGACGGTTAAGAAGTTCAAGGACCCCTCTTTGCTCGGAAAGTTAATTCGCCGTGAAGTTCGGAAGGTAACACGGTTGACCTGTTCGGTAGGGATCGGTCCGAACAAACTGGTTGCCAAGCTGGCTTCTGAGTTCTGCAAACCGAATGGATTTTATTATGTACCTGATTCTGAGAAACAAGAGTTTCTGACCCCGCTTCCCATCGGTGAGATGAGGGGAGTGGGTGAGAAGACCGAACAGCGGATGAAAAAACTGGGGATTGAAACGATAGGGGATCTGCAGGAAATAGATTTAGGGAAACTGCAGGCGGAGTTTGGCGGTCGTGCGGCTGTTTTTCAGCAGAAGGCCCATGGTATCGACCGTTCGGCTCTGAAAACTAACGAACCTGCTAAATCCATAAGCAACGAGACGACTTTTCCGCGTGATATTAATGACCGCGGGGAACTTGCCAGCCATCTTGAACGGTTGACAAAAAAAGTTACTGGTCGGCTGGCCGAGAAGAAACTGGCCGGCAGCGTTGTTGAGATAAAAATAAGGCGGGGGGATTTCACCACATTCACCCGCTCGCAGAGCACCGAACCTCCGGTTTACCGTTTTGAAATGATCTGGAAACTGGCCCGGCAGCTTTTTGATGAGAAAACCGAGCTGGATGAGCGGGGCGTTCGTTTGATCGGGATGGGCGTCTCAGGTTTAACCGACCGTCATGTGCAGACCGACCTGTTTGAAACCCGCGCCCAGAAAATAGAGCGGAAGAACAAAACAGACGAACTGGTTAATCAGATCAACAAAGAGATGGGCCAGAAAATCATCTCAAAAGGGCTGTGAGGGAGCCAGATTAAAATCAAAACGACTTAAATTGAGCGATTCTTGATCGGAGACACCATATCTCTCTGACTCATTCTCGTGGCCCTCCAGGCCACTGTGAGGACTGTATGCCCCAAACCGAGCCCCTCCAGGGCTCTGGGACATACAGAATACCGTCAGAGAGACATGGTGTCTCCTCCCCACCCGCTGGGTGAG
>CAYTSZ010000183.1:0-4304 GCA_964440635.1 uncultured bacterium | reverse complement strand
ACATAGAAGAGGATACACAACCTCAGAGGAGCAGGCGGAGTTAAATGATCCCGCTTCCATAGCAGATTTTTTATTATCAACATATAGCGAACATGCAGATGTGTCTCTGAGCGAACAACCGGTAAAAATGCTTGAGTTTTTGCTGGAATTAAGCACTGAGTTGCCCGGAAAAAACGATCTGTCTCGCCGGTTGATTGAGGAACTATTGCGACGTGATTTACCCGATCACTCTATTGCTGATTATCTATCTCGTCTGGCGGCTTTATATGAAAAAAACAATGATTACCAGAAAGCCATAGATGCTTATAACCGCTTGAAAAAGCTGAAAAGCAACGATTTGGCTGTGCTTGAAAAACTCGGCAAAGTTTACCTGCAGGCGGAAAAAAGAGCTGAGGCCCAACAGATTTTTGAGAATGTTTTTAAAATACAGAGGGATAACGTGACAGCGGCCTCCGGCCTGAAAGAACTGGGGCGGCGTTATGAGTCTGAGGAAGATTTTGAAAAAGCCGCCCGGGCCTACCGGCTGATAAGCAATAACAGCCATTTTCAAAAGGCTCAAATCCAGTATCGTCTTGGTGTCTCTCTTTTTCGTCAGGAAAAATATGAGGAAGCTCTGTCCGCTTTTCAAAAAATAAAGCAGGGCGATGAACTGTTCAAAGCGCGAATAGTTCTTTATATGAGCCGCTGTCTGCTGGGTATGGGCCATTATAATGTCGCTCTGGAACGTATTTCCGAAATAGATCCTGATAACCGTGCTTTCCCCGGCCGGCTGCGCAGGGAAATACATTACTGGAGCGGCCGGGTTCTGGAGGCTTCCGGCCAGGCCGAAAGTGCCCTGGAACATTACAGAAAAATTTTGGCTTCTGATGTGGAATTCAGAGATGTTTCGGAGCGGATCGATCGTCTCCGTGAAGAAGAGTAGACATGGAAAAAAATTCTGTTTCCACCCGGGATTCAAATAGATTAATACTGAAAAGTGATTATCAGGCCGCGGGAGATCAGCCGCAGGCGATTGATAAACTGAGTGGCGGGCTGGAACAGGGAGCTGCCGACCAGACCCTGCTGGGAGTTACCGGTAGCGGTAAAACTTACACGATGGCCAGTATTATTGAGAAAGTTCAGCGTCCTGCCCTGATTCTTTCCCATAATAAAACACTGGGGGCCCAACTCTTTAATGAGTTCAAAAAATATTTTCCGGAAAATGCGGTTGAATACTTCGTTAGTTTTTATGATTATTATCAGCCCGAAGCATACATCCCCCAGACCGACACCTATATAGAAAAAGATTCCTCCATAAATGATCAGATAAACCGGCTTCGGCTTTCGGCCACTACATCACTGATGCAGAGACGTGATGTTATTGTGGTGGCCAGTGTTTCGGCCATATACGGCCTGGGATCGCCCGATTCATACAAACGGCTTATACTGTCCCTCGAGCCGGGTGATAATATTAGCCGGCGAGCTATTTTTAACCGTCTTCTGGATCTGCAGTACCAGAGAAATGATATAGATTTTACCCAGGGCCGGTTTCGGGCTCGCGGGGATATAGTTGAGATATTTCCATCTTATCGCCAGAATGCCCTGCGGGTGGAGATGTTTGGTGACGAGATAGAAGAAATTTTAGAAATGGATCCGGTGACCGGAGAAATTATAAAATCCGTCGAGTCGGTGGTTATATATCCCGCCAACCATTTTGTTCTGTCCGGGAAACAAAAAGAGCGAGCCCTGGACAGTATACGCGGGGAGCTGGACGAATGGTCGCGGGAATTAAAGGCGGAAGGAAAAAATCTGGCTGCCGAGCGGATAATAAGCAGGACGGAATACGACCTTGAAATGCTGCGTGAGGTGGGTTATGTAAATGGGATAGAAAACTATTCTCGTCATCTTGACGGGCGCAATCCCGGTGATCCGCCCTATACGCTTCTTGATTATTTCCCGGAAGATTTTGTTACTTTTATAGATGAATCACATCAGACTATCCCCCAGCTCAAAGCAATGATTGCGGGGGACCGCTCCCGGAAACAGAAGCTCGTCGAACACGGGTTTAGATTACCATCTGCTTTTGATAATCGTCCCCTGGAGTTTCCTGAATTCAGGGAGAGAAGTGGACAGACATTATTTGTTTCCGCCACCCCGGCCGATTTTGAAAGAGAAAAAAGTTCGCAAATTGTTGAGCAGATAGTTAGACCAACCGGCTTGATTGACCCGCCGATAGAGGTTCGTCCTACCCACGATCAGGTTGACGAGCTGATGGATGAGATAGAAAAAGAGGTTAGAAAGGGAAACCGTGTCCTGGTGACCACCCTGACCAAAAGGCTGTCAGAAAATCTGAGTGATTATCTGATAACCATGGGTTTCAAAGTCCAGTACCTGCATTCTGAGATTGAGACACTGGAAAGAGTTAAGATTTTGCGAAATCTGCGCCGGGGTGATTTTGATGTACTGGTGGGAATTAATTTGCTCCGGGAGGGGCTGGATCTTCCGGAGGTTACACTGGTTGCAATTATGGATGCCGACCGGCGTGGTTTTTTGCGTTCGGCTACCACCCTGATCCAGATGATCGGGAGAACAGCCCGTAATGTTGATGGCCGGGTAATAATGTTTGCCGACGAGATAACACCGGCAATGAAAAAAGCCATTGACGAGACAGCCCGCCGGAGGGAGCGGCAGATTGAATATAATGAGAAACATGGAATTGAGCCTGAAACTATCAAAAAGGAGATTGAGGATTTTCTGCCGGTTGAAAGCGAGGAAATAGAGGAGCTGGATCGTATAGTTGATTCGGCCGAGGATCCCCGCCAGGTGCTGGATGAACTTTTCGAGGCAATGGAGGAAGCCGCCGAAAATCTGGAGTTTGAGAAAGCGGCAAAACTGCGGGATAAAATAGAAGAGATAAACGGAGGTTTATTAGATGTTGAAAATATATGATTTTATTGCACCCGAAATTCTGGAGAAGCACGTCAGGGTAAGTCTTAGCGAGGATATAGGAGAGGGGGATATTACCACGAATTCAACAGTCGAACCCGCTCTGAGGGGCACTGGCCGCTTTATAAGCCGCCAGCAGGGGATTGTCTGTGGTCTGGAGCTGATAAAAATAGTATATACGTGTCTGTCCGAAAAAAAAGCGGCTGATTTCAAGTTTCTCCGGGAAAAATCTGATGGTGATAAAGTTAATAAAGAAAAAGAAATTCTGCAAGTGGAAGGCCCAGTGGATATTTTGCTGACCGGTGAGCGGGTTGCGCTTAATTATCTGCAGCAGCTCTCCGGGGTGGCCAGTGCAACCCGCCGGCTTGTCGATATCGCAGATTCTTATAATGTCCGGGTATATGATACCCGCAAAACAGTGCCCCATTTGAGGAAACTTCAGAAATATGCTGTTCGCTGTGGTGGTGGCTTCAATCACCGGCTCCGGCTTGATAAAGGAGTTATGATAAAGGACAATCATAAACAGGCTGCCGGGGGGCTAAAAGTCGCTCTAAAAAAAACAGATTTTTCCGGTGATAAAGAAATTGTAGTCGAAATTCATTCTCCGGAGGAAATAGAAACTGCTTTAAATTTTGACATTGATGTTTTGATGTTGGATAATATGACCCCGGCAGAGATTGAAAAAGTCATAAACCGTGTACCGGAGGAAATTGAAGTGGAGATATCGGGTGGCATCAATGAATTAAATCTTGAAGATTATTGCAAAACCGGTATTGATCGTGTTTCGGCCGGTAGTATAACCCATTCTTTTGACAGTCTCGATATTAGTTTTGGACTGATCAACAATGGCTGAAGAACCGCTGGTAGTTGCCCAGGTTACCGTTACCCCTATCGGTACCTCAAAAGCAGATATTACCGAATACATCCGAAAATGTATCCGAATAGCCCACATGTCCGAGATGAATTTTCAGGAAACCCCCCTGGGAACAGTTATTCGTGGTCCGCTGGGGGAGATAATGAAAGTCATAAGAAAAATGCACGAAGCCCCGTTTGAAAGCGGAGTGCGCCGGGTGCGCACCCAGGTGGTTATTGATGATTTTCGCCAGGAAGATCCCAGTTCCCCGCTTTTAACTGCCGGGGCGGCTCGTGAGCTTGCAATTGATCAGGAAACATTTGATTCCTGAAATCTAATTCTCTTCGGAGGTTTTTTAATATGGCCCCTGCCGGTCTAAACAAAGCTGACCTCGCCCGCCTGGCTGCATTTTTACTTGATATGCAAGCTGCCGAACGAAATTTCCTGCTTGATCTTTTTGAAAGAGAAGCGGTTGAGTTTCTGCGAAAAATCGAAAGTTCCCTGCCGGACTTAAATAATATAGTTA
>CAYTSZ010000182.1:0-4347 GCA_964440635.1 uncultured bacterium | reverse complement strand
CAATAAAGAAATTGACCAAATTTTATCGCAGACAAGAGAAATATGGATACGCGCACAGATGATGGAAGGTGTGAGTGAGCAGAAGCTTCTTGAAAATAGTTCCGGGCGTGAATTTATTTATCCCCTGCTTAGAAAGCAGAGTTATTTCCAGAACCAGTCTTCGGATGAACCCTATTCTTATGGAGTTATTGATGGATTCCCGGTTCCAGAAGAACACGTCAAAATTTATACAATTGAAGCGGCAGAAGAGCCTTTTGAAATTGTCCTTGGAACTGATGGATATCCCAGGCTTTATCCAACGCTGGAAGAGTCGGAGGATTACTTAAAAAAGATCATAAAAAATGATCCACTCTGTATAAACAGATACCGCACAACAAAGGGAGTCTATAAGGGGAACGATTCATTTGATGACCGAGCGTATATTCGGGCCTCAATCGGAGGGGGTTCAACGTAGCGACAATTGATTTTGATTCCACCGTGAAGCAGCCCGAAGCGGTCAGTGGGTTTTTAAGTTGCAGTTTAGACCCGAGGACGCAGTTAAACTTCCAGTCCCGCGAGCACGCACAGCTCGGGGTCGGAGGTGAACTTTAAACTTCTGCCCGCGATTACAAGTCGGCCGCTGGGTTTTAAGGTTTTTTGAGTGGGCGGAGTGGGGTACATAAAAAAAGCGGGTGGGACCCGCTTACTTTCCTTTTTTGATCAACACTATTTAATATATTAACAAAAGTTAGCGGCCGGTTGCAAAAGTTTCAGAGAATTGTACGTACAAAAGTCAGCCCTGAACTTTAACGGCGGGTTTGAAAACTAACACCTCTGGATTCCGGGTCGCGCTCACTGCGTTCGCTTGCCCGGAATGACGGCGAAAAGGATTTTTAAATTCAACACCTGTTTCACCCTCTCTTCTTTTCTCTCCCCTCAAGGGAGAGAAGGTAAAACCTGCGGGGGTGGCGTCTACAGCAAGGTCAACATCGGCTAAAAGGGGGATTTCTTGCTTCCCCTCCTGAAACTGCATATAATCAAACCACTGCGAAAGCGTTAAAAACAATTTTTAAACTTTTTTACCTTTGTATTCATTTTAGGCGAGGTGTAGTATTATGCGGTGGTATTTACGTCCCTGGAAAAATTACTTTTATCTTGCCGGCCGAGCACAACGTAAAGAGTTCTGGACATTCACCATCGTAAACTCAATAATTATCAGCGTGTTGATTGTCGTAGATGGGATGATTGGAGCACACGGATTTATTTTCTTTCCCTTTCACTTTTTAATTTTGTGTCCGTCGATTACCGTCAGTGTTCGTCGTCTTCACGACGTTGGCAGGTCGGGACTGTGGCTACTGATTGGAATAATTCCGTTTGGGGGTATTGTGCTGTTTATATTTTACCTGCTTGACAGTGAAGAAGGTTCCAACGCCTACGGTCCCAGCCCGAAGGAAGTTAGGGCCGAAGTTGCTCCCGTGGCTGAGGGCGCGTGGGAAGTATCTGGGAGCAGCGGACCTAAAGGCAATGATGCCGCAGGGATCTAAGACTTACGTTATCGAGAGGGACGGGGTTGAGATTTGAGCTTTATACTCTCATCAGTGTCAGACGTTGATATTTAACATTCCTAAACCGTAAACGATACCCCACACATCTGCACAATTGTGCAGATGTGCATATGTAATATCTAATTTTCTCGTATCCGGCAGTTAGGAACCAATTAACCGCCAGTAGATGACCCTAACCCGACTGAATAGGCATTTCGTTCGCGCCTAAAAGCCGGTATGCTAATCTATGAGCGTCATCAAAAAACAGCCGGGCGATCATGTGAACATCTGCACTCCCTTCGGTATACTTATCAGCTACTATTCCTCCTGAATCCAGCGGTCGCAGTTAAACCGGTGGTTCTTAATGATATCTCTAATGAATTAACTTAGCTGTCATCCTCGGGTGTTACTTCTTGATTTGGAAGCGGAGGGCCCCCGCGATTGTAGGTGATGGTATCGAGATGGAGGAGCCCATCAAAGTTATCAAAAACCGTTCGTGTTAATGGACGGTAGGTTAAATTCTTCCTGCTTCCAGAGCGAACTGGTATCTCAGTGATAGCATCTGCCGGTAGCAGGTTTTGCGAGGGTATTTTGATGAATTGGCCGTCTCCCGGCAAATCACTCAGGCATGCCTCCAGAGTTCCATTCTCAGGTCGTTTAATTCCGTTTTCTTCGGATACTCCCACGCTCGATCCAATAGCTGCGTATCGATTTCCCAGGGTCCTGGCCAGATGGGCCCCGGCCGGCCACCACGAAAACTTCTCGCTGTCTAAAGCCTGCTGCCATTCGGGGTGAACGATCACCTTTTCTTTCTGAAGATGAGCGTTTTGAGCGAAAACAAAAACTCGTCCGTGGCTTCGTTCCCGTTTCAGGATATATTCCAGGTTATTGGCCATTGCCCGATCTCGAACCGCCAGAGACGGCCCGTAGCTCTCATCGGCCATGGCAAGGTAGAAGTTGATCATCTGCCGGGCCTGTTCCAGGTAGTGGATTATTTTGTTGTATTGCTCCTGACCCTTATCATCAATTAACCGAGGTTTAACCGTCCCAAGGTATGAGTGAATATTTTCAACCTCAATACGTAAATCAGTAATCGCCGCCCTCAGTTCGGCGGAAGTTTCCGGGTTACGCCAAACCATTGGATTGTCCCAGTGTAACCTTTCTTCAAACAGTGATTCGATTCGCTCTCCATAGTTTCGGTCTTTATTATCTTCGGGCGGCTTTGTTTCCTTTAATACGACTTCCAGCAGGTTCTTTAATCCTTCAGATCCGGACATCGCATCGGGGATGTCAAACCCATAAACATGGAGCTGTTGGTCTGGTTTGCGTTCACGGTTGTATTTCTTTATCCATTCAATAAGTTTGCGGTTGGCCTCGAGCTGCCCAAATCCATGGCTGAAACCCGTATCCTGGATTTCTTGATAAGATACCGGTTGTTCGCCGGTTACGTAGTCGTTAACCTGCATTCCTCCCGGGAAACCACTTTCTAAGGCAATCACCCGAAAATCGTAATTTTTAACCAGCCACTTAAACAAACGATTCCTCAGGACGAGAATTTCTTCCCCGCCGTGGAGAGCTTCACCAAAACCAATCATTTCCACCCCTTCATTCAGGAGCTTGATAGCCCGGTCAAAAGCCCCGTGGAGAGACTTATTCTTCTCGAAAGAAAACGGTCCGGCTTCGTTTTTAATCCATTCGTCAATCGTTTTATACATGAAAGCACTTCCTCTCGTAGATAAGCAACAAATAATCTATAAAACAACCACCGGTTTTCACCGTTGCTGATATTCCTCGTTTATATCCTGACAGAGAATTCCGTTAAAAATGATATCCAGAATTGGTTCGACTTTGGAACTCAGCCGCTGCTCAGAGGGTGAAAAATAATGTTCGAAAATCAGCCCGAACAAAACGGCTCCAATGGTTTGAGAAATATCGGATACTGATATCTCTCTCAAAATACCCCGATCAATCAGCTCACGAGAAAACTGTTCCCATCCCTCCCGACTTTGTTCGGTGTATTTAAAGTAAGTGGATTGGCGGTTGTTTTTGAAAATGGCTCGTTCCTGGATGAGTAGCTCTACACACTTTGAATTATTATCGAAAAACTGTAGATAGCACGTTACTACGTCTGAAAGGTAATCAAGGGGCCGCTCGGGGTCATATTCGATTGATTTCATGGCTTCGTCCAGCATACCAATAACGCGGTCCACCGCGGCCAGAAACAGTGTTTCCTTGTTTTCGAAATAGTTGAACACCGTACCTTTACTCACACCAGCAGCATTAGCAATGTCATCAACCGGACAGGCATGAAAATCACACTTCGAGAACTCATTAAGGGCCGCGGTTATGATTTTTTCCTTTCTCTGACTTCTTTGTTCTGGATCTTCTGGTCGACCGGGCCCCTGTTTCTTTATTTTATTCATTATGTCACTCCCATTTAATTGACTGCCCAGTCATTTTATTATTCAAACTCGTTTAAGTCAATAAAACCGCAATCTCTTCTTGGCCCCGGCAGTCCGGAGGTTGAAAGTTCGGAAAAAACTTTGATAAAAAGCCCCTAACCGGTATTATATTTTCAGGATGGAATAATTTTGAAGCTAAATTTTTGCTGCTACGAGAAAAAAAGGATGGTGGATTTCGACGAGAGAAATTTTTAAGCCGGTACCCATAAACTACTTCAGCCAAAGGTGGGGAGTTATTTTATGTCTAAAACAGGGGAGCAACAATTTGTAATGAATTCTTTTAAAATCTTTGTTTTTGAATTAATTATCGCTGCTTTATTGATTTTATTACCTGTTTCAGCTTATTCTACCACCTATACCAG
>CAYTSZ010000181.1:0-4394 GCA_964440635.1 uncultured bacterium | reverse complement strand
ATATTACCCTCGGCCACCCTGGTCAGCCCCTTCATATCAAGAATAGTATCCAGGGCAAGCAGTGCCGGAACTTCCTGCAGATAAACGGTAACCAGCATATCTTCCAGAAAATAACCATCAATTTCTTCGGGCATGGCAATATTAAAATTGGCAATTTCTGCCAGCGTACGAACAATACCGACAAGAGGAGCGTCTTCAAAATCAAGTGTGATTAAAACCGGACTGCCATATACGGTGAATTGGGCAGTCAAATTCTTTCCTCCCGGTCGAAAAACACTGGCTTTCACAATGTTTTCTTTTGTGCTTGGCCCAATTCTATAAAACCCAATCTCGACTCGACCGTCTTCATCACTGCGAGCGGAAGTTTGAATGCCTTCTTCGTCGGGATTAATATCAAGTAGCCCTCGTCCTGTTTCTTCGCTGAAACGAACTCTAACATCAGGAACGGGATTTCCGTATTGATCACGAACCTGAACAACCAGCGGTTTAGGAATTTCAGAACCATGGGAGATTCGCTGCTGGTCTCCCGAAATTACAGCAAGTTTGGCTGGTTCACCGGAACTGACATTTATTTTATAATTAACGGAAAGATCATATTCCGGCACACGTGCGCGAACAATATTCAGCCCCGATTTTGTGCCTGCCTGGAATCGTGCCGATGCGTGGCCGTTTTTGTCGGTGACCGTTTTAGCCTGAAAGCCGGGTTTGGCCCGGTTGGCATCCACTCGACCATCACCACGTATTACCGCAAAATTAACTTCTTTGCCAGCAAGAGGTTTACCTTCAGGACCAGTTAATTCAAGCGCGAGCGGTTTGTCAGAAACTGTTTTCAAATCAATTTCATCGGAAACAGTACCTACGCTTTTAACCATGGTCCCCCGTTCATCTTCAACCAATTTATCGGGCGGGAGAGGTTCCTCGGTTTCCTTTTTACGCGGTTTTTTCTCATCAAAAACATCAATTATTATTTCATCACCTGGCGAAGGACGGTAAACACGATAATTATCATTCCACTCCTCAAGATCAATAACCACACGGGAAATATTCATGGGTTCAACCCTATATTGGCTGTGTCTGACCCGGAGAACCTCTTTCAGATTAATCTCCAGAGGCGACTTGGGGAGCTGGTTTACAGTATTGGGAAGATCAATAATAATCATCGGGGGATTAAATATACGGGAAGTAATAAAATCCACAGTCCCTGTTGCTTTAACTATAAACCTGACGCGATCCTCGTAAGAACGCACACTCAGACCATATATAGCTTCTTCTCGGCCCTCAGGTGCACGGAAATTACTATTGATATGCTCCACGGAATCAGCAGGTTTTGCTTTTAGATCGGGCACAGGGGGTCTTTTTTTATTTCTTTTCTCCTCCGGAAGAGGATTGAATTTTTCACTGGCAAACTGCAAATTATTTTTGGATTCACTATCCGAAGAGAATGCATTACTGGCCAGCAGTGAACCCATTTGGCGGGACAAATTGTTTTTCTCGTCTTCAACCTGTTTGGTTGAAGAAACAGAACTTGATTCGACCGAATTAGAAAACTGACCGGTATTTCCACCAAGTTCTTCATAAAGCTCCTGAGCCTTTGAGTGGTCGGGATTAGCCCGGAGAGTTTCTTCAAGAACTGACTTAGCTCTCTCGTCCTCACCTTCAACATAATAACCTATAGCACGCGAAAAAGAACGGTCTGCCGACTGGACTGCACGGGCGAACGAAACGGCCGGGGCTAACAGCATAACACAACATATAAGACTGAGAGTTACTTTGATTATACCCCTTAAACCCTGTTGCATTTGGTAGTGTGTCCTCATATTTCTGCGACTCCTATCAGGGACTTGTTACTTCTTGTATACGTTCCAGACGATATCGCAAACGAGTGGCGTAAGGATCATCCGGGTTTTCATCAAGATAAATTTCAAGTTTTTCAGCTGCTTCACTGTAGTTTTCCTGTAGAATCAGACTCTGTATTTCTTGCAGCGTGGGAATTTCTGTTTCAAAGCGTTCTAATTTTAAGGTAAAAAGATTATTTTGCAAGGATTTTGAATGTCGAACCTCATCGCGGGGATAGATTATCAACTCCACCTTGGGGAGGGGTTTATACGCTCCCTGCCTCTGAATAACTCGATTCAAAAACCAGTTCGAAAAAGAATAATGGTTTTCATCACCGGAAAGATAAGCGGGTTGAAATTCAACTTTTACCTGGTTGCCGGGCACGTTACTGTTTATTTTCGCCTGTGGTTTCGCAGAGGAAACAATATGAATCAGAGCTTCCTCAACTCCTCGTTCAATAAACACCCGCTCAATTCGCTGATGATCAACCGAATCGGTTAAAACTTCAGCTTCAACCATTAATTCCCCGCTTCGGGGATAAATTAGATAGACATTGGCCATACCTTCTTCGAAAAGCTGACCGGAAATATGGCCGGGACTTACCGGTTCAAATCCGCCGGCTTTCAGACGAACCCCCGGGAAATCAGGAGATAATTTTGTAATCTTATTTTGATATTTATCAAACACATTAATTGTAGCCGGAAAGGGGACACCGGCCTGGACACGTTCCTGCATATCTACTCTAAACCTGGATGGTGACCCCGGTTTCACAGTGAGGGGTTCGGATACTCCCCTGACTTCCTCTCCGCGGGCATGAATGTGAATCATTTCGGCACGGCGATAGGTGGCAGAAACCTCAGCCACGCCATTAACAAACTCCCTGTAGCGTATAGTATCCGGCTTGATGGACTCCGCACCATCCGTTGCTATCCCAATTTCTCCCTCCTGTGTATTTAAATTCTTAAGTAAGTTATTATAACGATCAAGAGCAATTATGCGCAGGGGAAAAGACTGATCGGCAGATACCTGATCGGGAACTTCAATTTCAAAATTGTGTAATTCAGCCGGTTGAATTCTAATCGGAGCTGAAGACCCTATTTTTCGTTCATTCTGATCGTAAAACTCAATCTCTATTGATTCGGCAACCAGGTAACGGGCGTCTATTGAGAAAGATGGCTTATTGATCTGGAGCTCGGTTATCTGATTTGGAACCACCTGACCACTGCCTGTGGAGCGAATCTCGATCGGAGTAACTCCGGCAGGAATATTTTTCAGGACATTGCCGAAGGCATCCTCCAATTGCATTCCTATGGTAAAAAATTCACCGGCAGATGCTGTCCCGGGTGAACGAACGGCCAAACGGTCAAAAGAACCGGGTTTAACATGAAAATAATCACTGCGCTCTCTTATGTCATAACGGTCATACTCTGCATAAATAGCGATAGTTTCGGCCTTATCATGTCGAAAAGAAAACTGGATTTTCCCGTCAATCATAGTCTCGGGACGGGCCATAAGCTCCTGTTCAGTATTATGATCTAAGATGGCAGCGCGAACTCTTCCCCCGAGCCCTTCGGTTTCATGGATACGGTTGCCATAACTGTCCAGAAGTTCAAATATAACCGCAAAACTTTTACCGGCCCGGGCCACTCCTGTTCTTTCAATAGTTATTTCCCCGGGGGAGGCCGGAGTTACCAGCAGAGGCGGACTTTGAACCGCAATGTTTGCGGTTTCAGCTTTTATTTGTAATCTCACTTTACCAGCCTTTTCATACTCAAGCTCAACTTCAGCCTGGCCGGATTCGAAATCCGCAGGTTCTAAAGACTTTATCTGTTCATCACGACCGCGAACACTAATTGCTACCGGTTCACCGATCTGTTTGTAATCTGTAACCCGATTGTTGTAATTATCAACAGCAGTAATGTTAACTCTAAAGGTTTCGCCGGCACGAATTTCCTCGGGAAGATTAACCAGAAAATCAGTTGGAGGGCCCGCGCTGACCATCATCCGATCGCTGGCCCCCTCCGCAGAACTACTGCGATCCTGGGCGATAACCCGCATGGAACCGGATTTAGTAACTGTAAGGCGAGTAAACACTACCCCGTCCTCAAACTCGGAGGGCGGTATAAACGAGGGAGAAACACTGCCCTCTTCGCTGGTTTCAAGATCAACGCCCCGACCGTTGCGGGAATAATTTCTGATTATGTTTTGAAAGCGATCTCGAGCCTCTATCGCCATTCTAAATGGCTGGCCAGCTCGAACTTGCCCAGGAGTAGAGACAGAAAAACTATCCAGCCCGGCGGGAACAATCTGAATCGGCCCGGCATTCAACTCTATCTCATTTACTTCATCAATTAATACAAACTGGATTTCTTCAGCGGTTTTATAAGATATTTCTGAAAAGGCGCGTCCGTTTCTGAATTTAAAAGCGGGCACAAATTGGGGGGAAGGTTCATCCGTACCTGTACTTTGAATTACAATGCCATTGGTCATTTCTCCGTAGTTTGTAACCCGGTTACCCTGGGCATCACGAACTTCTATACCCAGTGTAAATAATTCAC
>CAYTSZ010000180.1:0-4411 GCA_964440635.1 uncultured bacterium | reverse complement strand
GGACACGGTTAACAGCCTGGGTGAGCATCCGTTGAACTTCAGGATACTCCGACCGCAAACGCTGCATTTCCAGCAGGCTAACTATGGTAAATAGATTGTTTTTCACTCGATGATGAACTTCTTTTAAAAGTATCTCTTTCTGTTTTAGAGATTTTTTTAAAGCCGATTTACTCTCCTTCAAACTTTGCGTGGCACTTTCTACCTGCTTACGAAGTGTGAAATTCCAGAAAAATAAAAATAACACTAATAGAGAAACGCCAACAAAATAAGGATAATATTTCCGTAAAAAATAGATCGTCCCAACCTCGGCATCATCTTCTGAATACAGTTTTGGGCCACCGAACCATTTCACTTTGAGGTTTTGTTTCTCTTCGCTGCTTACCGAGGCCATACCTTTATTTATAATGGATAGTAAAAGATCATTACCCCTGCGGACGGCAAAAGTTCCCGGTTCGCGGTGGAATATACCGGATATTTTTTTTACCTGGTTGATATTTTTTTTAAAAAGCTGATACTGAAAAGGATAATCATAATCCACCACGGCATCCACCTCCCCCGCCAACAGCGCCTCAAGTAATCTGCCGGAAGTGGGGTATTCTTTTAACTCCACCTCTTCCGGTTTTTTTATTTTATTGGCAACAGAAGTAGACTTTTTCGCTCCAATCAAATGACCTTTTAAATCCCCGAGGTCTTTAACATCCACCACATGCCGCAGTACATAAATAGAACTGGTCTGGTCAAAAAGATCTATCTGCCTGGAATACTGCATGAATTTATCACGAGCGGGGGTGGGAGTTACATTATTAATCATATCCACCTCACCGGCGCGCAATTTTTCAATAGTTTCAGCCCAGGTGCCGGGGATAAATTCAAGGTTTATCCCCGTTTTTATGGAGACAAGATACAGAAAATCAACTGTCAGGCCCTGAACCTGTCCCTGGCTGTCCACAAACTCATAGGGGGCAAAATCCCTGTCCACCCCGACCTGTATCGGTGAATTTTTTCTCAGATATTTTTCTTCCGTTTCGGTGAGTGTAATAAGATCAGGAATGTACAGGGAAAGATAAGCACCGTATAAACCAAATAATAAAAATGTAAGAAGAAGCAGGTAAATAACGTATTTCAGATATTTTCTCATTTTTGTTTAAAACCACCAGAAAAATATTACCGAATTATTTAATAATAACAGAATATCAATACAAATGTCACGTTCCATAAAACCATTTCCAAAACCTTCCAGTGTCATTCCGGGGCTTGACCCCGGAATCCATCTTGATTTTGAATTACTGGTGTCAATCAACGTCAAATTCAAAATGGATTGCCGGGTCAAGCCCGGCAATGACGGCGGGGTGGTATTGGATTGCCGGGTCAGGCCCGGCAATGACGACGGGGTTTATGGATTGACGGGTCCAACCCGACAATGACGACGGGGTTTATGGATTGACGGGTCCAACCCGGCAATGACGACGGGGTTTATGGATTGACGGGTCCAACCCGACAATGACGACGGGGTTTATGGATTGCCGGGTCATCCAGCACTCAATCGGGGAGTTGCTTAGAAAGCATAAAGTTTCCACTGATAGCTCCCTATTGAGTGCTGGACGGTAATGACGGAGTCGTTGGAGGTTCTGAAACATTTTAGATACCAATCGTGACCGCTCATTTATAAAATGCGAAACTTATTTATACCAGTATTCCCTGTCATCCATTTTTTTAAAGTAGAATCTATAATTATTATCGGGTTCATTTTTTGCCCAGCGCAAAGCCAGATCAACCTTTCCCAGAAACTCAGATGGTTGCTCGAAATCGGGACTAAAAGCAGCTACTCCGGCATTGACATCGGGAGTATATATAAATTCATCCCCATAAACAGGTTCCAGCAAACGCCGGAAAATATCTCGAAAAAGCGTCTCGAGTCGACTGGTTGATTTATAACCAAATAGAAACAAAATAAATGAATCCGGTGTAATTCGTCCGGCGATTGTTCTCCCCGGTAAACAGCCCAGCAGCCTGGCTGCCATTTTTCTCATGATTTTTTCATAAATTTTGATGTCATACTCCTCAGAAAAAGATTTGTGGTTGTTAAGCTCTATCCGGGCAACATGAAAATCAATCTCTTTTTTTTGGGACTGTTCCATTTGTTCTACCAGATATTTAAAAATCAATTCCCGGTCGGCCAGACCGGTAATAAAATCATATTGTTCCACATACTGTTCCAGAGACCAGCGATGGTGATGACGGACAATTTCCAAAAGCTTTACGCGATAATTGGAAGTTGCCTGATTCTCAATAAAAAGTAATCCGATTTTTAAAGGGATCCCCACCCTGTGCCGGCAGAACAAGAAATCCGAAAACCCTCCCTGCTCTTTAATCTTCTTACTGATTTTGAGAAGACGCTCTTTGTTTTTATCAAAAACCAATAAATCCGACAGTTTGCCGCCGGAAACCTCATCAGTGTAATAACCAAGTATACGGGCCAAAGCGGGGATTAAACCCAAGATTTGGCAGTCGGCAAGCGAACTGTCCCCTTTAAGTAAAAGATCTACTCCGGGCGGCAAGCAGTTTTCAGAGTCGATATGACGGAAGTTATAGGACAATGATTACACCTACAATTTACGATGACAAAACCACCAGTCACCGTGGAGAGGCACGTTAGAATCCTTCCCCTCTTTGGCCTTCTGGGGACTAATCATAACATCTCCACCCAGATCCCTGTTGTTGGGCCAGTCAGCCGGCAGGGCCACCTCATGCTTGTCAGAAATTTGCAGCCCTTTTAGAACTCTTAAGAGTTCCTTCAGGCCGCGGCCCAGTTCGGGCGGATAAAAATTACTCAATCGTATCTTTCCTGTGGAATCCACAAGATAGGTAGCACGCAGAGTTTTATCACGGTTGCAGGGATGAAAAAGTCCCAGACGCCCGGCAACTTTTTTCTCCGGATCAGCTATAACCGGAAATGGAATTTCAATCTCAAATTTTTCTTCCATGGCCGTAAGCCATTTTTTGTGTTCTTCCAGATCATCCTGGGAATAACCAACAATTTCACAATCAAGTTCTTTGAAATCATTATAAGCGCGGGCGAAAGAGACAAACTCCGATGTACAAACAGGCGTAAAATCAGCCGGATGACTAAAAAACAAAAACCATTTCCCCTCCAGGTCATCCGGAAGACTCATATCGCCGGCGGTGGTTTGAACCAACAGGTCAGGAAACATTTCCCCGACACCCGGAATGTTTACATTATTTTCAGTGGTCATAGCAATCAGCTCCTAAAATAGTCTGCTTAATTAAATTCACCCGAACATAGCCCAGGCGATAACAGCCAGAACCGCAAGAGTAAGGCCACCGCCCAGAAGAATACGGGCCACGAGCGAACCATCTCCCCCGCTTGGTTCATCATCAAAGACCATTTTAATTCTTTCGTCTTTGTAAACAAATCCACGGCCGAAATTTTTCTTACCAAAACGAACTTCCGCTTCCATATAATCCGAAGAATTACCGTCGTAATCGGCCGGCAAACTCGGGTTGGACTTTACCGCCTCAACAACAGCCTCAAGGGGAACTGTGGTATTATCATATTTTTCGGACTGCATTTCGTCGGGGAATTTTTCGGCCACACTACCCACCGCTCTCACATATATTTCATCACCGGGATTAAGCTCATGCGGCGAATTTCCCTTAAGCGGGCTGGTGACAAGAGAAACCCGATGGTAATGTTTCTCATCTTCCCGTTCAGAGCTGTCGGAGTTTGATTTCTTATTCTCTCCTCCTGCCCCTCGTTTTGAATTTTTAGCACTTTTATTCAGCTCGCTTTCGCTGACAAGCTGGCAGGAAACATCAAACTCAAGTCTTCCTTTGCGGATAAAATTTGAGAAAAGCTGATCAAAAAGATCAACCAAGTCGGATTCTTTTGATTTGGTTATGGCAGTTCTTAAAGCTCCAACATTTTTTTTCTTAAAAATGTATTCCCGGAAAACTTCCCGGCACAGATCAAAATCAGATTGTTTAAGTGAGTTATTAGCCCCCTCCCTCTTTTTGACATCCTGACTGAAAAGAGCAAAAGAATCCGATGGTGAAAATTCATCCAATTCCTCTTTTTTCTCAAACAGAGCGATCTGGAGGCTGCCAAACCCATTGTCTCCGGCCGGGATATCAAAATAAAAACCCCCCCCCAGTTTGTTCCTTCAACCCATAAAACTTACCCCAGCTGACAATCATCGGTTCCTGATCGCCCGATACCTGTGGATTACGTATATTAACTTTTAAATTTGGAGGTGGAGTCATTTTTTCTCCTTTTAAATTGTCTTATAAAACTGCCGAATTTTTCCCTGAACACTAATAAAAATATATTAACTGAAGATATGATATATTTTATTTCCAAACTCGTAAATGAAATAATAACATCTTATTATAG
>CAYTSZ010000179.1:0-4424 GCA_964440635.1 uncultured bacterium | reverse complement strand
GGCAGAGTCAAAACCGCTGGATACCGGATCAAGTCCGGTATGACGGGCAGAGTCAAAACCACTGGATACCGGGTCAAGCCCGGTATGACGGGTAGAGGCAAAACCGCTGGATATCGGATCATCCAGTACTCAATCGGGGAGTTGCTGAAAAAGTATAAAATTTTCACTGGTAGTTCCCAATTGAGTGTTGGGCGGCAATGACAGTCTGTTTTAAGCCGTCATTCCGGGGCTTGACCCCGGAATCCATCTTGATTTTGAATTATGTCTGTCAATCAACATCAACTTTAAAATGGATTGCCGGGTCAAGCCCGGCAATGACGGGCAGGGGAAATGGATTGCCGGGTCAAGCCCGGCAATGACGGGCAGGGGAAATGGATTACCGGGCATAGAGGCAGAGCTTGAGAGGATGTGAGCTTGAGAGCTTGAGCGAAAGAAAAAATCAGCTTCAAAGTTAAAAACTTATGGATTGCCGAGTCATCCAGCACTCAATCGGGGAGTTGCTGAAAAAGTATAAAGTTTTCACTGGTAGTTCCCGCTTGAGTGCTGGATGGCAATGACGGCGGGGGAAAGTTCGGTATGACGGCAGAGGCGATATTGACTGTCATTCCGGCCCCTGACGCACACGGATGTGCTAATGCTGCGAACACAAGGATGTGTAGGAACAGTGCGAGCCGGAATCCATCAGGTTTGGTTGTTGGTTTTGATTTGGAGTCTAACTATGAACGATAAACTTGAACTGAAAAGCTCGGAACTGGTTCTATCCCCTGAGGCGGAATCAAGTCCGGCAAGGCTTAAACTCGCTGATAGATGCGGTGTCGTATCTATCAGAAGTAGAGGTCGCGCTCACCGTTTTTGATTCTTTCGTAGTATTCGACGAGCTGGGGGTATATTTCCGGGAGCTGCTGTTTCACTTCCTGGAGTTCTTTTTGGATAACCTTTTCCCCGCTTTTTTTAGTTTCCTCGCTGGCAAAATCGTCCAGCCATTCCCGGAAGGTTAAGATGGCGTTTAATTTGCAAAATTCGCCCTCTTTTCCCGTGCAGAGAAGTTCCATTATACATTCGCCTGTTCGGCCGCAGCGGTAACCCGCCGTGCAGAAAGAAGTGATGTAGCCCATGTCGGCCATTTCTTTTACAAACTCATCCAGACTGCGGGTGTCACCGAGCAGAAACTGCTGGCGTTCTTTTGCCTGCTGGTTGTGGTATTCGCTGTAAGCGCCGATACCTATTCTTGTTGATGCGTCGGTCTGAGTGCAGCCTAAATTAATTGTCTGTCGGCGTATCTCGGGAGTTTCCCGCGCCGTTATAATAAGTCCCGTGTAGGGGATGGCCAGGCGCAGAACGGTGATCAGTTTTTTGAAATCATCATCATTGACCAGGTATTTTGATTTCTGGGTTATGGGCGCCCCCTCCGCCGGTTCCAGGCGGGGGAAGGAAACTGTGTGCGGGCCTATGTTGAACTGTTTTTCCAGTTCCCGGGCGTGTTCTAAAAGAGCCATGACTTCAAATTTCCAGTCGTAAAGCCCAAACAAAACCCCGATCCCAACGTCGTCTATTCCCGCCTCGAAAGCCCGGTGCATGCAGTAAAGTCGCCAGGAATAGTCGCTTTTTAATGTTCCTTCCGGGTGGACATCCCGGTAGGTCTGGTGGTGGTAGGTTTCCTGGAATACCTGGTAGGTTCCGATCCCCACATCTTTCAGTCTTTTTAGTTCATCTATCTGCATGGGGGCGGCATTTACATTTACCCTCCGGATCGCGCCGATACCGTTTTTGGTCTTGACCTCCACATCGTATATATCTTGGATTGAATCGACCATGTAATTAACATCCGAAGTAGGCGATTCGCCGTAAACCACGATTAGCCGCTTGTGGCCTATATCTCCGGCCAGTATTTCGGTTTCTTTTTTTATTTCTTTTGAGGATAAAATTTTGCGCTCGATATCGGTATTATCGCGCCGGAAACCACAGTAGTGGCAGTTGTTTACGCACTGGTTGTTCAGATACAGGGGAGCGAAGGTGACAATCCGGTTATCGTAAACTTTTTTCTTAACTCTGGCGGCGGTTTCCGCCATTTTATTTAACACTTCCGGGTCAGAAACGTTGAGCAGAGCGGCGGTCTCAGCCGGAGTGAGAGTTTCCACTGCCAGTGATCTGGCCAGAATATCATCTATATATTTCGGGTCGGGTTCCTGTTGATTGGTGAGTATAGTTTCGATTTTACTGTCGTTGATAAAATCTTCCCCGTTGTTTAACCAGGGTTTGACTTCGTCGGGTTTTATTCTGTTTTCAATCCAGCTTGTAGTTGAGTTGCTCATTTTTTCATTCCTTTTGGAGCAGAATTTTTGATTTCTTCATAATTTTGTAAGAGTTCAGGGAAAGGGGAGAGGACTCTTTTTAAAACCCCGTGGACGTGCGAGATGCAGATACCGTAGTTGGTAATTGCCACGTTCTGCTCGCGTGCCTGCTGGAGTCGCGATAGAACATGGCGCCGGTTTATCATACAGCCACCGCAGTGAATCACCAGTTCGAATTCTTCCAGGTTATCCGGGAAATCTTTTCCCCCGTAAACTTCAAATTCAAGTGGACAGCCGCAGTAATCCTGAAGCCAGCGGGGTATCTTTTCACGTCCGATATCATCTTCCACTGCATGGTGCGTGCAGGCTTCGGCGATTAAAACCTTATCGTTTTTTTGTAATCTATCGATCTGAGCGGCTCCTTCCACCAGTGTGGCCAGATCCCCCTTGTTGCGGGCGAAAAGAATCGAGAATGTGGTGCAGGGTATTTCCACGGGAGTTTCGGCCACCATTCTATCAACCACCTGTGAATCACAGACCACAATATCAGGGTCCTCGGCCAGTTTTCCGAGTACATTTAAATATTCGCTTTCTTTGGTCACCAGTGAACTGGCCCCCCGGTCCAGTGTGTCCCGTATTGTCTGCATCTGGGGCAAAATAAGGCGCCCTTTCGGTGCTTCCAGGTCAATAGGGACGATCAACACTCCCAGCCCATCCTCCGGCAGAAGATCACGTATAAGCGGCGGGGGTTTGATGAAATCCTCCGGACAAAGTTCTATAAGATGCTGCTTGAGGTGGCTTATGTAAAGATCTCTGTTTTTAAAATCGGTACTCGAGCAGAGAAAATTATGTTTGCTTATGGTGCTTATTTGCTCGATAAACTCGTTGCCCGGTTTCTGCTGATCAATTTTGTTTATTACGATAATGAAAGGGATTTTCCGTTTTTTAGCCTCGTTGATTACTGTTTCTTCGTATTCGCCCCAGCGGTCGGGTTCGGTCAGCAGAAGCAGTATGTCGGCTCTCTGGAAGACGCGGTTGGTTTTATCTATTCTTTTTTTCGCCAGAGAGGAGGTGTCGTCCAGCCCGGCGGTGTCCAGCCAGAGCACCGGTCCCAGGGGGAGAAGCTCCATCTGTTTTTCTACAACGTCCGTGGTTGTCCCCGGCTTCGAGGAGATAATGGAGACATCCTGGTTGGTTACCAGGTTGAGGAAACTGGATTTACCTACATTGGTCCGGCCAAACAAAGCCAGGTGAAGACGAAGTGATTTGGGAGTTGTTTCCATTTTTAATTACTCCTTGCAGAGTCCGGATTTTACGCTAACCCCGTTAAGCTGGCCCAGCCGTCCGGTAAGCCTACCCACCTCGTCGGTGGTTGCATCAACTATAAGCGTAATTACGCAGCGATTTCTCTTCTCGTAGGGCAGTCCCATCCGGCCGATGATAATCTCTCCGAAGCGGGAAAGTATTTTATTGACTTCCGGAGCGTTTTTTCCCCTGTCCCGGATGAGTATCCCCACAAAACCTGTTCTTTTTTCCATCTTGAGACACCTTTTGAATCGGGGTATATACCGAGGAGGGAGGATTGAAATAAAAAAATCAACCACCCTTGGCTCAGAAAAAGTTCCTTACCTCAGGCATATCTGTTTTTAACGTAAAAATTATATCTGAAAACGAACGCAAAAGCCAGTTTTTTGCCGTGAAGACTGGAAAACGTGATTGGGTAACGGCAGAGTTAACTATTTTTAACGCAGAGGCGCAAAGACGCAGAGAAAGGCAACTTCAAAGTCAAAACAATTTTACCACAGAGGTCACAGAGGGACACAGAGGAACGTCAAAAAAATTAAGAGTGTAAAATCAAAATCTTATAGCTCACGGATAAAATCTGATAACATCTGATTGGGATTTACTTTAACATCAAAAGCAGGTTTAACACAGAGGACACGGAGGAAAGGGAAAACATATGAGGTGGGATAAAGTAACTAAGTTACGTAGTGACGAAGGAGATTCGAAGGCTGGGACGTGATTAATTGATTGGGAGATTACGTGATGGAGTAACTGCAAAATCGGCTACAAAGGCTGGATTTTGATTTTGAAGGGAAACTATGAACTATGAACGATGAACTATGAACTTTC
>CAYTSZ010000178.1:0-4463 GCA_964440635.1 uncultured bacterium | reverse complement strand
AGTTAACAAAACCCTGCAGGCGGCCTCAGGGAGTTTGAGGGAGTATTCCCTCAAGGGTTCAGGCACAGGATGTGCCGTGGGGGAGCAGTGAACGAAGTGAGCGTTGAGGGGGAAGATGCTTCCCCCTCAAGGAACACGAGGTGACGAGCCGTCCGGTCAAATCCGGCCGCCCCGACCATTAAAACAACTGCAAATTGCAGGTTACAAGTCGTAAGTTAACAAAACCCTGCAGGCGGCCTCAGGGAGTTTGAGGGAGTATTCCCTCAAGCCTTCAGGCACAGGATGCGGCGTGGGGGAGCGCAGTAAACATTCTTGTGAAGTTTTAAAAATTAATTAAAATTTGGTAAAATAATTAAATTACTCTGAAAATATGAGTAAATAAAGTTTAACTCTTAATATTTTTGAGTTGTTGATTTTAATTTGTAACTTGCGACCGCAGTAATGCGGGGGTAGTTCAATGGTAGAACTCCAGCCTTCCAAGCTGGAAATGCGGGTTCGATCCCCGTCCCCCGCTCTACTTTTTATTCTGTCCGGTTTTAGAATCCGGACTTGAAATCCCTCCGTCTTGCCCAGAGTTTTTGACGTTGACGTTTGGTGCTATAAGACGTACAATTTATATCCAGTTAATAAGGTTGGTGTCTGGCTTTGTTTTGAGTTTGGACGTCGCCCTCCAGAGGAGGAAAAAATAATGGATCAAGAAGCTCAATCTCTGTCACCGCAGGAAGAACAGGAACGCCAGCGCCGGCGGGATATCATGGATAAAAATTACGATATATTACAGGATCTGGAACACCGGGATGTTATCATTAGTTCCAACCGGTATGATGACGAGGACCGGGAGTATTATGTTCAGGAAGTTGAGCGAACATATCTGGACGGCACAAGTGGTTATATTCCCTCGGTAAGGTTAATCAATAACGAGGTTCGCCATTCCCTGCAGCCGGTATTAAAAATGCCGCGCAGTATTATTACGGTTGATGACAGTGGTCAGACACGAACACTGGGTTTGATATATAGCAGTCAACCGTCAGTGGAACATTCATTTTATTTTATGAACCGTCATGAAAGACCGGACCTGGAGATATATATTTCATACGAAAAATAATTTCGTTGTTTTTGAATCGAGTCCTATAAGATGAAGGATAATTCTGTTTGTAGTTTTCATCCCTCTCGGCCGGGCCGCTGGGTCTGTTATTCCTGTGGACGCAGTTTCTGTGAAGAATGCGTTTCCCTGCGAAAAAAACATTACTATTGCCGGGAATGCTTGAAGAATAAAGAAATAAATAATTCTGATCTCTCTTTTTCTTCTCCTGCCCCTGAAAGATCGGATATGAGTTTGCCCCCTCCTGAGGCAAACCTTGTAAAACGTTTTCTGGCCTTTCAAATCGATTTTATACTTATCCTTCTTGCTACCGTCCTTCTGACCTTTTTAACCAGGATTGCATTTGATCTTTCTGAATATTATCGTCAGCGATTGTTCTATTTTCTGCTTTATCTCGGGTTTTTGAACAGAGATTATATTTTGGCCGGGGGTTCGCCGGGCAAAAGAATGATGCATCTGTATGTCTGGGTGCCGGCCAGCCAGAGTCTGGGTGGGTTTTATCACTCGGTTCTCCGCAATCTGTTCATACCGTTTTTGTTTCTGGACATCTGGTCTTTGTTTTTTTCAAAGCATCAACAGCGCCTCGGGGATTTTTTAGCCAGCACCTATGTTTGTGATGAAGAAGCCAGAATCAATGAACGTCGTTACATCTATATAATTGCTGCACTGACTGCGGTTGTTTTGATATCATTGTTTATGACATTTTTTGGTTGGTTTGCTTCCCATACGGCGAGGCACACTTCACTGGGACAAATCATGGAAGCAAAAGAGAGCCAACCGGAAGATATAAGGCAATTGCTGGAAAATAATATCCGGATTGCTAATCGATTTAAAGTTAAAAAAGAGAATAAAGAATTAACAATAATAGGCATGTTTTCTGATCCGGAGTCTTATTACCGTGGTAGGCGAGAGGTGAAAGCGTTACTGGCTAACACCTCCTATTCCATAACAGCCGAAGAAGGGCCCGAGTTGATATCCAGAGGTCCCGGAGAGAGAGAATTTGAATTGAGAATCGAAGCAAAAATTATCGAAGGAGAGAAATAAAAATGGACCCTTATGAAATAATCATGAAGAAAAGAGATGGTGGAGAACATAGTGATGAAGAGTTAGAATTTATTGTTAAAAATTTCACTTCAGGTGATATCCCCGAATATCAGATGTCTGCCTGGCTGATGACGGTCTGGTTTAACGGAATGAGCGGGAGAGAACGCGCTAAATTTACCGAGGAGATGGTGGGAACAGGAGTTACCCTTTCATATCCCGGAATATCTGAAATTCTTGTGGATAAGCACAGTACCGGCGGTGTGGGGGATGGCGCTTCGCTTCCCCTGGTCCCGATTGTAGCCAGTTTCGGAGTGAAAATTCCAATGATGTCCGGACGGGGCCTGGGTCATACCGGGGGCACGCTGGATAAACTGGAATCCATTCCCGGTTTTGATGTGGAACAGAATGAAGAAGAGGTGAACAATCTGCTTGAAAAAGTGGACGGGCTTATTATGGGGCAGACCGGAGAAGTGGCTCCCGCCGATCGCAAAATGTATGCCCTGCGGGATGTTACTGCCACTGTTGATTCTATCGATCTGATTGCCGGCAGCATAATGAGCAAAAAAATAGCCGAGGGTATGGACGCGCTTATTCTGGATGTTAAAACAGGTTCCGGCGCTTTTATGAAAGAATATGACCAGGCAGTTGAACTGGCCCGTTCGATGGTTGAAATAGGAAGTAATCTTGGCAAAAATATGGCTGCTCTGATAACAGATATGAACCAGCCACTGGGGCGCGCAGTGGGTAATGCCCTGGAAATGAAACAGGCTATTGAAATTCTTAAAGGAGAAGGACCGCCCGATCTGACCGAATTAACCTGCAGGCTGGCGGGCGAGATGCTCGTTATGGCGGGAAAGGCATCCGTACCTGACGATGGATATGAGTTTGCTCTGGAGTCGATAGAGAACGGGAACGCCACAAAAAAGCTGGCCGAAATTATTGAGGCCCAGTCAGGTGATCCGCGAGTCATTGAAGATTTTGATCTTTTCCCCGCTGCAGAAATAGAGGAGGAACTTTCGGCTCCCCGTGCCGGTTTTATTCAGGAAATTAACGCTTTTGAAATAGGTATGGCAGCTAAGAGCCTGGGCGCCGGCAGAGAAACACTGGATAGCGAGCTCGATTATGGTGCCGGTATTATGATCGATAAAAAAATTGGAGATAAAGTTGAAGAAGGTGATTCTCTGGTTCGCATTTGTTATAATAACCACGAGGGAAGTTCTTCTCCGCAGTGTGACCCGCAAGCGGCACGGGAACGTATTCTCGATGCTTACCAGATCGGAGAAAAAATCCCTGATGAAAAACCACTGGTTTATTCGAGGATGGATTCGGAAGGGCAGTTGCGGGAATTGGATATCAAACGGCCCGGATAGGAGATATATTTTTTTTGAAATGGAGTGGGAAAAATTTCTGAACAAAATGATCAATCGGATTTTATTGTCTGGATAGATTCGATTACGAAGAACGAAGTTGTTCTGAGTGATGGTGAATATCGCCTTAATCTGGAAGTCGTGGGTCAGGAAAAATCAGGTGCTGGTTTGCCGGAGCTGTTCCAGAAAGCAACTATTAATGACCAGTTTAAGATCAGTATGGATCTGTTTGATATGGATTTGTAACCCGATTTGAGGTCAGGAGGATTTAATTAGAATGAGCGAAAAAGAAGAGAATAAGGACGGCGCCCCCAGGTTCAGAAATCGACCGATTGAGGTATCGTTGTACGAAAATGAAGAGGATGTGGGGTTTGATCCGGTATTTGAGGGTCAGACATCCAGTATTAGCCGTGAGGGAGTCGGGGTCCGGGTTAATCCTCGCCGGGGATATAAAAATGTAAGTCCTCGCGAACTTAAAGGGCAAGAATTTATCCTTCAATTTCACACCGGCTCTCGCAATGTTCCCAACGCCCGGGGGATCTGCACCATGGTGGGTGAGTCTGAAGATCTGCGTTATAAGATATATATGGGATTTGAATTTGAGGAGGAACTGTCCCTGCTTGAACTTGTTACCTGATTTTTTTGTTGAACTGTATTTGATATCTTCCCCTCATATTTGAAATTCAATTAATTATACAAGAAATGTGGTTACAGATTATGCGCGGTACTTATGAAATAATTACTTTCGGCTGTCAGATGAATAAGGCGGATTCGGAAGTGATGGCCGGTCTGCTCGCGGAAAATGGCTATCGGTCCCTGGAAGGGGAGGGTTGTGCTGATATCACCCTTTTAAATACCTGTGCTGTGAGAGATCATGCTGAAGAGAAAGCATACAGTTATCTGGGGGAATATCTGGCAAAGAAGGAAGAAAATCCAGATTGTATTGTTGG
>CAYTSZ010000177.1:0-4483 GCA_964440635.1 uncultured bacterium | reverse complement strand
CCCTTCGGCAACACGAATCCTGCAAACAGCAGTCGTCCGGATAAAATTGAAGCTGCGTTGACAAACCGCCCAATTGCGGATAGTCTTATTGCCATTAAAAAATTAAAATACAAATCTGATTATCATCAATTGAAAACTTTTTATCCTGGAGGATAACATGGATTACAAATCATTTATTAAAAATCAACGCGAGAATAACGAGGACCTGGATCAAATATGTGAGGTGCTGTCTGATCCGGAAAATAAAACTTTTCTTGTATACAGTCACGATGACCCGGATGGTGTGGCAGCAGCAGCAATATTAACCCGATACCTGGAACGCTCGGGCCGCGATTATGAGTTAGAGTTGCCCCATACCTTCGAACTGGAAACAGAGCGGGTTAAAAAACGTCTCGAAGAGGAAGCCGACAAATATGACGCATTAATTATCATGGACAAAGGAACCCTGGGAAAATACGATGAACTCGCCGGGTTAATTGAGCCGGTAATGGTTATCGACCATCACTGGACCACGGGGATCCCGGAAGATTGTCTCCTTTATAACCCGGAGGGTTTTTGCTGCACCGGTCTTCAGGCCCATCTGATTGTTGAGCTGATTGACCAGACCGACAGTTACGATGATTTTCTCGCCCTGATTGCCCTGCGCTCGGACTGGACAATACGGCCGCTCAAAGACATGATCCCTGAATTTGTGGAACCGTTTTTTGAAGAGGTTAAAAGAGACTGGGAAAACCTGCTCGAACCTATTAAATCCCGTCCCACCTGGATGGAAATCGACCAGCGGGAATATACTCTTCTTTTAAACCAGATAGCCGAACTTACGTTTGCCGTATCAGGCGGCGGTTTTTCCTATTTTTACGGGGATCGCGACGATGAACTGGCTGAACTTGACGCCACCTGGCTCTGTTATGAAGATCTGATGGAAATGGGACGCTCCGATGCTGACTTTACCTCGGTTTCAAATCTCCAGGAAGCCATAGACCTTTTTCCACACAACCAGCTTGTTGAGAGAATATTTGATTATTTCTGTGAGGACTGGAACGCAAGTCTACAACTGTTTGAATCGGCCATGTTCTTCGGGGAATTTGGTCCCGCTGATCTATTTTTATTCAGCGGGGAAGATACACCGCTGATGCCCATGGTCGGCAGCGTTAAACTGGGAGAAATTTCCCGCGGCAACGATGACAAACCGACCGTAATGGTCATGGCCAACCATGAAAGCGACGGCAGCGGACATTTTTCCTTCCGGGGTACTTCAGACAAAATACACCTGGGAAAAATTGCCGATAGCGTTTCGAACAGCCTGGCCGAAGAATTTAACTGCCCGGACGAAATCACCGGTGGTGGACACGTACTCGCCGCAGAAGTAAAGATTTTCCGGACCGATATTGAACCGGCTATTCCCTTCCACCGGTTGGTCACGCATCTAAAAGAAATGTACGAACTGGCCCGGAAAAACGAAACGGAAGGTTTAAGCAAAGAAGAGAAAGAAAAGGCAATAGAACTGGGACTTGAGTATTTAAGCGAGTAACTACGCTTTTAAATCCCGCCAGCGACAGGCGACGGAATCAATTTCTATCCAGCCCGGGGAATTTAGCTGTTCCGACAGGAGTTTGAAGACCGGCGATGGTGGTTTTAGAGACGTAAAAGCGTGGGCCGGGCAACCCCGATCACAATCGCTTGCACCGAAACCCACCTTTACCGGCTTAAATATTTCTCTGTCGAATAATCCTGCCAGATCACATTCGAAACTACCCGGCTTACCGACGGGAAGTATCGCTTTTAAATCCGCTTGCGCAGATTTCGCGAGATAATCTATATGCCAGAAAGACCTCGGGGGCTCTCCGGCAAATCTCTTCAAACGGCTTGTCCAGCCGTTTTTGGCCCGGCCAACATAATATAACCAGCCCACTGGCCAGTCCACCACCCCCAGGGCACCAACTTTTATTTTCTCACTCGCACGGTGTTTTAAAACAAGACAGTAGCAGCTTGCCCGGGGGTTAAAAAGTTCCATCGCTATCTATTATAATAGTAACCGGTCCATCGTTATCAGCGGCAATATCCATCATTGCTCCAAATTCTCCGGCCTCAACTTTATCAAGTTTTTCTGCGATTTTTCCCAGAAACATATCGTAAAAACGCCGTGCTTTTTGGGCGCCGGCTGCGGTATGAAAACTCGGGCGCAGACCGCGGCTAACGTCACCATACAGAGTAAATTGAGGTATAACCAGCAAACCACCGCCAGTATCTTCCAGTGAAAGATTCATCTTGCCGGAATCATCCTCAAAAACCCGCAGACCTGTTGTTTTTTTAAGCATGTAGTCAATATCTTCTTCAATATCTGTTTCTCCCACCGCCAGAAACACCAGCAAACCAGCTTCAATCTTTCCGGTTACCCGCTCCCCCACTCTACATACGGCAGAATTAACTCTCTGAGCAACCAGACGCATATTTACTCCTCCAGACTATTTTATCTTTTTCTTTTTAAAAAAACTGTAGAGACCAAAAATAATCAGACACACCACTATCACACCAATTACACTCATAGTTGTAATATTTCCAATACGCAAAATCAGGGAAAGAGCGGAGGGACCAAAATAATAGGACAATATATAGGCCAGGGGCATGCTGATTAAAGCGGCAAAACAATCATATTTTAAAAAACTCCGTAGACGCATTTTCAACAGCCCGGCAGTGAAAAAAGAGGGGAACCTGATCCCTGGCGACTGACGGGCCACCAGCAGGGAACGCGGACCATATTTACGATAATAAAACTGAGCCTGACCAAGGCGCTTTTTGCTAATGAATATCCTCAGCAATCTGGACCCCAGAAACACCCGGCCTCCAAAGCGGCCCAGCGCATAGGTTACCAGATCACCGGCCAGCACACCGGCATAACAGACCATAAAGGTAAACCAGAAATCCATGCGACCGGTGGCCACCATATAGCCACTTACAACAATACTTAGTTCTTCAGGTATGGGAACACCGAGGCCGGCAATTGTCAGAGCCATAAATACCGCCAGGTATCTGTATTCAATCACCACCGGTAAAATAAAATATAAATAATCAAGCACGTCTATATCTTCCTTTGATCAAATTAAAGTATCTTGTAATTAACAACAAAATACATACGACAAAATCCGCGTCTTATTTAATCGACTTCTATTCCCTCTCGCAATGCGGCCTCCGCTCTAGCGATGGCATCAGCAAAGTTTTTAAACCGCTCAACGCTCATCGTAATATGGACATAATTATACTGAACCACAACCGCATCTTCTTCTGAATCATGCCAGGCAGAAACAAAATCACCTGAATCATCTTCGAACTCCACAAGTCTGTTAACCGACATAATTTTAACCTCCTGAATCATTTTAAAAAATAAAGAAAAATAGTTTTTACTCTTGCAGATTATGGTACAAACTAACTTATTTTTATCGTTTATTCTACAAACAATACCCTTATCCTCACGAAACATCCCGATATACAAAAACAATAACGGTCAAAATTAAATTTTATTACGGAGCGACAAATCACTGTATACTTTTTTCTGGAGAGATATAATAAGAATATCGTAAATTGTAAACTCGGCTGAAAAAAACTATCAAAAAAATCTGGAGTGTTTTAGCTATGGCTGCCGAAGAAGAAGTAAGAGATGCCCTCAAGGAATGTTATGATCCCCATATCCCAATTAATATTGTCGATCTTGGCCTTATTTATGATATCGAAACGGTGGGAGATAAAGCAAGAATCAAGATGACACTGACCACCCCCTCCTGCCCGATGGCCGGGCAACTGAGCGAACAGGCCAGACAGAAAGTACTGGCATTAGATTCAGTTTCCGAAGTAGACCTTGAACTTGTCTTTGAACCGCCGTGGTCCAAAGAAATGATTTCGGATGAAGCCAAAGAAGAACTTTCCAACCTCGGATTTATGTAGAAACGGCTAAGACGTGATTAAGTAATTAGGTGATTGCGTAATTGAGGTAACTTCAACGGTGAAATCAACGACTTTTTACTACAGAGGCTGAAGAAGACGCGGAGAAACAGCGACATCAAAAGCAAAATCAAAACATTTTTACCACAGAGGTCACAGAGGGACACGGAGGAATTAAAAACATTTTATAGAGGGTAGAATCTGAGTCAACGGCCGGGAGCTCACGGATTACGTCTGATAGAATCTGATCCGGATTTACTTCAACGTCAAAAGAAGGTTTAACACAGAGGGCACGGAGGGGAAGCGTCGAAGAGGTGGAGGAGTTAACTTGAAACTTGTAACTCAGAACTCGCAACTGTATTTAGCGCAGAGGCGTAGAAAAAGGCAAAGTATATAGGGAGACTTCCACAATATAGAATTCAACACGGACCTGGAGCAAAAACAAGGCCTTGATTGCCGAATCGAGTTTGGCAGTGACGGCTTCCGTCGACTGTCATCCCGGCCCCTGACGCACACGGATGTGCTAATGCTGCGAACACAAGGATGT
>CAYTSZ010000176.1:0-4497 GCA_964440635.1 uncultured bacterium | reverse complement strand
ACCCCAGCAAAAGTATCATTATTTTACGTGATTTTAACCAGACCGCAACTGAATATGCTGATTTAGGCAAAGAAAATTATTTTCCTCCGTCCAAAGAATGCCCTTTCTGCAAAAAAGGGAACAGTTGTCTGAACGGTCACGGCTTCTACAAACGCTGGATTATTACGGCAACAAATGCTTTTAGAATTCCGATTAAAGTCTTCAAATGCACAAACCAGCCATCCGGCGGATATATTTCAATACTACCTTCCTTTTGTCGGCCGCACTGTCAGTATGTTTTCACAAGCGTCTACAGTACATTAAAGCATCGTTTGATAAACAAACTGCCGCTGGTTAAATCTCTGAAGAAAACTTTCAAAAAGAACGTACCTTCCTATCAGCTTCTTCAAAACTGGATAAACAAATTTTCCCGTTCGGCAAAAAGGTGGACGGGAATTTTGCTGGGTGAAACTACCGGCCAGATAGTTTGCCCACAGCCCAGCAAGAAAACACCGGTTGAAGCCGAACATTTGATGTTGGTGCTGGAAGAATATTTTAATACCGACAACTTGGCTGATATCGAAATTAAACACGCCAGGCTTTTCAACCGCTACCGGGGCAGTCCGCTGGGCGGGGCAAAATCAAGGTGAATATTTAAGAACGGGCAGCTTATGTACCAATATCCTCTAATCACTCATTTTTACCTGGATTCTCTTCTAAATGGGGAAAAATCAAGCCTTCTCACACCATTTTTCTCGAATTGTTGCAAATTATCGCCGGTTAAATCCCATCCATAGAGCTTATACCCCCGCCCCAAGAGTTTTTGCATACCGTAAACAGTCCTGCTGGCGTAAAGTTGCTATATGTTTCATAAATGTGTTTGGCAATTTAAAAATCGGTAAAATGGCAATTAAAAACCGGGGACTTCCCGATGAAGAATTTTGCTGGTTGCCTCTTTAATTATCACCCTCCTTTTTTGTGGTTTTCATTGTCTGTTTAAATCGAAAACTCTCTCCTTCAAAACTCAAATATGTGCATGATGAATCAACCGGTCTACAAGTGCTGCTGTAAGTTTTGCGTCGCCAAACATTTCGTTCCATCGGCCAAACTCCAGATTCGTCGTGATTATCACGCTCTTGATCTTTCTTTCTTAAATCCACTTTTCACTAATTCCAGGCTAAATATTGGATAATATCTATAGTAAGTGAATTTTTCAAAGCTCACCTTCCGAGAAATCAAATCTGCGTCAGAAAATTATTCTTAACGAAGAAGGGTATAGCCTGCAATCAGGGTCCGCTCCAGCGCTATTCGTGAGACTACATGTAGTCCTGAATAGAGGGGTAGTGTTTTTTGTTGTAACGTGGTTAAATTCATTGAACAGCTCAAAAAAGAAAGGAAGCCAAATATGAGTAATGGTAAAAAGTGGGACGCCGGCTTGGTTCTTGTTGGTGGACATGATAGAGTGGGAGAACTGAAAAAATTATTTAAGGATTCAGTCCCGGACATCCCGGTGTTTGAATTACAGAATCAAATGGAATTAAAAGATATTGATGGTATTAAATTCAAGGAACTTGATGTTTTGCTGGTTGTAATCCTGGATGCTGAAAAAGGCGAGCGGATGGAGAACATCGATATTGTCCGCGATTTTTTTGAATCCGTTCCCTGTCTGACCTGGATTTTCAGACCGACCCCGGGAGATGGTTCTGATTTTGAACTGTCCCCGGATCTCTGGGAGAAGGAGACACTGATAACCGGTTATGGAACGATGAGTAGCACTGAATTATCCGGGGCACTGGTTGATTTGATCGAAGTGATGGAATTGACAAACAGTTCCCGGGCGCTGATAACGCTGTCGCCGGAGAATATACACAAGCAATTCAGGGGGGTTGAAAAGTTAAGGCTGGTTACGGATCAGTCGTCTGTGGTTGGAATGCCGGAGGGCATTTACAGCCGCTGTCTGATACTTATTAAGGGAGAGGAACTATCGTTAGAGGATCTCCGGGGAGAGTTGGACCGTGCTGCCATTTCATGTCGGTCTGATGCAGTAATACTTTTCGGGCTCACCGGGCGGGGTTGTGATCCGGTGGGAGATAATCCGAGTTGCACAATGATAATGGGAAGATGATTTGATGCAGCTTAATATTTTGTGGTAGTAGGTGTTGATCAGATTGGTTTTGCAAAATAAACAAACAAGGGAGTGTTCTCGATGAAAAACGCAGGAACTGTTGTTGTTTGCTTACTGGTCGTGGTTATGGTCCTGACTTTTATACCAGAAATTACTGAAAGTCAGAGTCAAAAACCGTTAGATGAGCGAGTGGCTGAGCTGGAAACCCGGATGGCGGATATTGAAGCAACTGTCCGACGGTTGAAAAATAGAATAGGAACGCCCACCTCCGAATCGGAGCAGGTAAACGAAAAAAATGAACGTCCAGTATCCGAGGGAGAAAATTTCGTAAAAGAGGGCGTGATGAAGCTGAACAACGTTAGACTGGAAGAAGTTTCTTTTGGCAAAAAGATCATCGGGATTGCGGAAAATATTTCCGGAAAGACGCTGGGGACGGTGCTTATTAAGTTCAACCTTTACGACTCGAGTGGTGTCCAGGTTGGAAACACGGCAGCGACCGTGAGTGATTTTGAAGCCGGTAAAAAGTGGAAGTTCAAAGCCTCGATGTTTCAAGAGGATGTGGCATCCTTCGAGTTGAAAGAAATAATCACGTATTAAGAGAGACGGTGGTTAAAGTAATTGTCAAATTATTTTGTTTTGTCTGAAACAATTTAGAAAATGAGAAAAAAGAATTTTTTGAAGAGTTAAATTTAATCTCTTTGTAACCAGAACCCCGGGAGAGTGCAAATAAACCAAGAACTTCAAGAACTTGATATTGACAGAAAAAGTTTTAGAAAAGGTTTAGAGCAATAATGTCCAGAAGTTAAACGACATGTATTTTCAATATCTGATCCACATAATGAGAAGAAAATTTAAAAAGAAGGCGAATCGGAGGAACCCATCAGTCTTGAAGAAGCCATCAGCGGAGATTAATACGGGACGAAGTTCAATTAAGTATGGGGGCATTTTATGAAAGAAAATCCCGATGTTCTGTTTTTTCGGAAAATCAGGAATGACCGCGAGTTGAATTGTGCCGAAATTGCCCTGGGGGTTTTTGCTGGCCCTGGTGATAAAATTTACGGGGTAAAAGAGAAGGACAACGAAAAGCTTTTGCACGTTTTTGTGAAGCTGGAGAACGGTAAATACGTTGCCCCGTGTGGATACACTTCTCCTGAGGCTGAAGTCACAGGATATTTTCTGAAGGAAAATGAAGTCGGAAAGAAATTGGTGGTGGAGGAAATCTCCTCATCCGAGTTAATACAACAGTTAAGCTGTCGGAAAGAAAAGCGAGAGAAAGTGAAAAGATGGGCCCGGAAATATCTTGGGTAAAGTAAAGCAAGCAAAGTCTGAACCGAGATTTGTTAAAAATTGATTGATTTGTAATAATGGGTATTGAAGTAGAATCTGGCTAAACCTGATATTTTGGGAGAGTTTATGGAACACACCTGGCAGCTTCACATTAGTCTGTTAAAAATGGCGGTTTCCCGTTGCCCGTTAAGTTTCTGGTTCAACGAGCTGGAGGTTGGGCTGGAGCATGAATGACTTGGGTGCCTTTATTCGTGAATTGAGAAAAAAATTTAAGTGCAACCAGGAGGAGTTTGCCCGCATCATGGGAGTAACTCCGACCACAGTCAGCCGTTGGGAGAACGACAAGGCCACGCCGATCCGCGAGAAATGGGAACTGCTGCATGATATTGACGAGATGCTGGGTAAGGAGTTTAGTCTGGATAAGATGAAAATCAGGCTGTTAGTGGCCAGTTGCGTGGGAGCCGAAAATTCACCATTGGAAAGTTATAAACGGGGCGAGTTGGACCGGGAGCTTAAGGAGGCTCTTGACCGGGAAAACTTTTTTGAGGAGTTCTGCCTTAAGGAGCGGCTGGACACTGATTCCCTGATCCAGAAGAAGATTGATTACTGGCTTCGGCTGGCCGAGGAAGAACAGATAGAACTTCCCCGCCGAAAAGAATGGCGAAAATTAATGCGCTATGTTGTTCCCCTGTTCCGGCATGCGGGTTTTATAACCGGGGTGGAATTTATGCCGGACAAGAGTCGCGGCAGGTTTGCCAAAATTCTTTTCTGGAAAGATTTTAACTACTCCATCGAAGAAAAACCGGTCAGAAGGCTTTTTAGTTATGGTAAACGCATGGAGGGCTATGCTTTGTTGGCTGGCGAACTTGCCCTCTGTTACCAAGAACTGTTTTCGGATACGAAAGAGACCGTGGATTATGACCCCGATAGAACCCTGGAAAGACTGGAGGACTGGTGGGGAAAAGTAAGCGATTTCGAGGGCGATGAAACCCTGGACCAAGTCCTGAATAAAGTACCCGCCCTGGCGGCTCGCCTTCTGGAACCGATAGAGCTAAAATACTGCCCGCACCTTTTTGAATCTTACCTCCAAGCTGAAGAGTAAACAG
>CAYTSZ010000175.1:0-4533 GCA_964440635.1 uncultured bacterium | reverse complement strand
CTGGCTACCAGTGCCCTGATTAAGTTCTATAAATATCTTAAATTTTTCCACGGTTACCGCAAAGCCGACGCGGTGATAACACATATCAAAGACCTCAAGAGCGAATTTTTCCGCACTCCCGCTTTTCAACCCGACCCGATGAACGAAGACGAACTTATAACTCTGTTTCAATATGCACTGGGGGAAAACAAGCGTTCCATCAGACGACGCTGTATGGTGACTATATTACTGGGAACCGGATTACGAGTATCGGAGTTCTGTGCGATTAACCGCGAGCAGGTAACCCTGCACGAGCCGGGCGTCCAGTCCCATATATTCATACCCGGCGGGAAAACTCCCTCCGCCCGCAGAAAAATCCCCCTTCAGCGCGATTTCCCCTACACCAATACCTGGATACTGGGCGAACGGGTGGTGGAAGCTTTCGACCGCTACCGGGAAGTCCGGCCGGTAGCTAAAAATAACACCGAGGACAAAGGCTGGTTCTTATCAGAAAGAGGAACACAAATTTCAAAAAGGTCAGTCCAGTCTATGTTCACCCGCCTTTGCGAAAAAGCCGGACTGCAGGAAAAAAGAAGACAGCGCGGCGAAAAAACCCTTTCCGTTCACAACCTGCGCCATACCTTCGCCACCCAACTGGCCATGCAGGGGGCCAACGCCTACCAGATAAAGGCAATCCTCGGGCACGCATCCGTCGCCACCTCCCAGGCCTACATTCGCCTGCTGGAGCGGGTGGGAGAATGAATCAGTTCAAAGTTCAACGTTCATAGTTGAACCATAAGTTAAAACAACGCAAAACCTTCCACCGCCGTCATTGCCGTCCAATTTGAAGATACCATAGATTCCAGGTCTGCGGTCACTATGTTCCCTTGCCCACAATGGCGTTGGAGATTTTGAAGCAACAGCCTCTATGGTTGAAATAAAAACCAAATCAAGAATAATATATCCGTATATGAACAATTTTTCAATATAATCGAAAAGTCCAATAAGGAAACCCATTTATTCAGGGACAAAAAAATCACAGGTTAATACCACGAACTAAATATTTCTGGGAGGAACAGTTATGAATAAAAAATATCTATTGCTGTGTATCCTGTTATTATCCGCAATAGGATTATTTTTCTGGCAAACACAAAACAGGGAAAACCGGCCGGATCTCCTGCATCAAAATTACACGACAATGGGTACCGTGCTTGAATTTATCGTTTACTCACAAACCGCCCGTACAGAAGATGCCGTTCAAGAATCTCTCCGGGAGATAGAGCGATTGAACAGGGACTACTCCAGATATCGTGAGGGCAGCATAGTCTCCCGGCTGCACCTGAATTCACCAGAGGCTGTTAAAGTTCCCGATGAATTCATCTATCTGCTGAAACAAAACAGGCAGATTTACCACCGGACAGACGAACAGTTTGATCCCACGGTAGGCCCATTAGTTGAAATCTGGGGTTTTTATCGCCACCAGGGCAATATTCCCGCCGACACCGAAATAGACAGAGTCCGCCGGCAGGTCGGACTGGACAAAATAATACAGAACGGAAATAAAATTTCCCTGCCTGAAGGTGTACAACTTGATTTTGGAGCCTCCGTGAAAGGCTATGCCGTTGATCGGGCCGCAAAAACACTGCGGGATAACGGCGAGAATAATTTTCTGATCAACCTCGGAGGAAACATCTATGCCTCCGGTTCCCCGCCCCAGAGCAAACACTGGAACATCGGCTTACGCGATCCACGCGATAAAAGCAAAATAAACGGCAGCGTTTCGCTAAAAAACGAGGCTATCGCCACCAGTGGCGATTACGAAAGAATGTTCATCAGAAATAACCAGCGTTATGCGCACATCATCAATCCTAAAACCGGCCGGCCAGTCAAAGGAGTTGCGGCCGTAACCACAATAGCCGGCAGCGCACTTACCGCCGATCTTTACTCAACGGCCATCTTTCTGACCGGCCCCGGAGAAGATTACTTAAAAAAAGCTCCTCTAACCGGTTTTTTAGTGGCCAAAACAAAAAACGACCACCTTAAATACCGGCTCACCAGCGGCTTCGAACAAAAACTACTAACAAACAGCGGTGAACTGACCAACTACACCATCATAAAAAATTAACCCGATCTCACTTAGACACTTCGAAAATTTTCGAAGTGTCTAAGTGAGTGACAGGGAATTATTTGTTTTGTTTGGCTTGCTTTCTGCTACCTCAACCCAAATAAAATTCCCTGATTTAAAAATATCAAAGGCCAAAATTCAAACCTTTCACAAATATGAGGCGGAAATATTTTGAAGGGTGGGCGGGATTCTGGTAAAATCTTTACCTTATTACTTTTTGTTGTATAGGCGCTGCTTCTTTTGCCTGATTTATTTCTGATATTTTCCGGAGGAAATATGAGTTTATGAGTTTATTGAATTTGCTACCCGGGTTTAAAGGCGGAGTTCATCCGCCCGACAAAAAAGAGGCCACTGCTGCGAAAGAAGTGCAGCCCTTCCCTCTCCCGGAGGAACTTATAATCCCCCTTCATCAACATATTGGAGCGCCCGCCAAAGCCGTGGTTAAAAAGAGAGACGACGTTAAAAAAGGCCAGCTTATAGGGGAAGGTGAAAATTTTGTTTCCGCCAATATCCACGCCCCCGCCTCCGGTAAAATAAAAACAATAGAAAGACGTCTGCTTCCCAGCGGTGAAAATTCCGACTGTATCGTTTTAAAAACCGATCCCGAAAACAAAGAAACCAGTTACATGTCAGAGTTCGACTCCCTGGATTCAATATCTGTCGATGAAATCAGACAGCGCTGCCGGGAAGCCGGAATAGTGGGTCTGGGCGGGGCCGGATTTCCCACCCACGTAAAAATTACTCCTCCCGACGACAAAGAGGTGGACACGGTTATCCTGAACGGATGCGAATGCGAGCCGTATCTCACGGCCGACCACAGGGTAATGGTTGAAAAGGGCGAAAAAGTTATTTCCGGACTCCAGCTTATTATGAAAGCAACCGGAGCTCAAAAGGGAATAATCGGGATTGAGGACAATAAAAAAGAAGCGGCTCAAAAACTGGAAGAAATAAATACTGATGAAAATATAAGCATCGAACTGGTGGAGACAAAATATCCCCAGGGCGTCGAAAATATGCTGGTTTATGCCCTGACCGGACGAAAAGTAAAACCAACCGGGCTGCCCCTGGACGCCGGGGTTGTGGCCAACAATGTAAACACCGCCGCTGTTCTTGCAGAAGCTGTCTACGAGGGCAAACCGCTGATCGAAAGAGCAGTAACCGTGGCCGGCTCTGTAGTAGAAAATCCGGCTAATTATTTAATACCGATTGGAACAAGTTTTGAAACAATACTCGAACACGCCGGCGTGGCGCTGGAAACTGACTCTCTGGTTCTTGACGGCGGGCCAATGATGGGCACTCCACAACCGGAATTAAACGTTCCCCTGCTTAAAACCAGCGGGGGAATACTTGTTCTATCCGATAGTGAACTGATTAAAAAAGAAGAGATGACCTGTATTCGCTGCGGGCGCTGCATCCGGCAGTGTCCCCAGCAACTGGTTCCCACCAGACTCGCCTCCCTCGTGAAAAATAAACGCTACAGCGAAGCGGAAGAGTTAAACATCCACGGCTGTCTGGACTGCGGTGTATGTTCCTACGTCTGCCCCTCGGGAATACCCCTGCTCCACTGGCTCAAGGTGGGAAAAAAGAAATTAACCCAGGGGGATAAGGTATGAAGGTGAAAATATGAACAATAATTACGAAGAACGACTGATACTTCAATCTACGCCCCATCTCAAGGAGAAAGAAACTACACCGCAAATAATGTATTCGGTTATCTTCGCCCTGCTCCCTGCGGTGGCAGCAGGAATAATATTTTTCGGGCCACGCGCTTCATATGTGATTTTAACCTGCGTAATCACAGCAGTGCTAACCGAAGCAGTATTTCTTTACCTGCGCGGGAAAAAAATTGCTATAAAAGACGGCAGTGCAATAATCACCGGCCTTCTGCTGGCTCTCTGCCTTTCGGTAAAAATCCCCCTCACCCTGGCCGCACTTGGTTCAGTAATCGCTATCGCCCTGGGAAAACAGATATTTGGCGGACTGGGTTACAATGTATTCAATCCCGCTCTTGTCGGGCGGGCTTTTCTACAGGCCGCCTTCCCGGTGAAAATGACGACATGGGTTTCACCTTTTTTCTACCGCGACGCAGTGGAAGCCACTACAACCGCCACTACAACCGCCATTACAACCGCCACTCCCCTTTCACTTATGAAATTTGACCAGGTTTTTGTCCCCTACAGCGATCTGTTCATAGGCAACATCGGGGGAAGTATCGGTGAAACTTCCGCTCTGGCTCTGCTTCTCGGCGGAATCTTTTTAATTTTGAAACAAAATATTGACTGGCGCATACCGGTAAGTTTTCTCGGTAGCGTTGCTATACTGGCTGAAATTTTTCACCTTATCAATCCCGATTATCCCGGCCCACTCACTCATCTGCTGGCCGGGGGGCTTATGCTGGGGGCCTTTTTTATGGCCACCGACATGGTCAC
>CAYTSZ010000174.1:0-4599 GCA_964440635.1 uncultured bacterium | reverse complement strand
TATCAACATTTATATTTTTATCGGCCAGAGAACCAAATATTTCTGCCGCCACACCGGGTTTGTCGGGGACATCGGTCACCGTCACCCTTGTTTGATCGCTATCGGAGGTTACCGCTCGAACCAGTACTTCTTCCATCTTTTGATCACTTCCAAGAATTAATGTTCCGTCCTTTTCGCTAAAACTGGAACGCACATGAACCACAACACCGTATTTCCAGGCGAATTCCACCGCTCTGACCTGAAGGACTTCCGTCCCCAGGCTGGCCAGTTCCAGCATTTCCTCGTAATTGATTCTATCTATTTTACGGGCATTCTTAACCACCCGCGGATCAGCAGTAAAAACCCCTTCCACATCAGTATAGATTTCACATTCATCAGCTTCAAGGGCAGCCGCCAGAGCCACCGCGGTAGTATCGCTTCCTCCCCGCCCGAGGGTGGTTATATCCTGTTCGGCGGTTATCCCCTGGAACCCGGCGGCCACGACAATACAGCCGCTTTCAAACTCTTTTTTTATTCGCTCGCCATCAATATGTAAAATTCTCGCCCGGGTATGAGCAACATCTGTTTTTATACCCATCTGCGGGGCGGTCAGGGCAATAGCTTTTTCACCCAGCCCCTCAATGGCCATCGCCAGAAGGGCGCTGCTGATCATCTCACCGGTGGCCAGCAACAGATCCAGCTCGCGGTGAGAATGGACGGGAGAAACCTGGCGGGCCAGCTCAATTAACTCATCGGTCGTATCACCGAGAGCCGATACAACCGCCAGCACACGGTTACCCTCGCGGGCGGTATTAACAACCCGGCGGGCCACATTTTTAATTTTTTCAACGTCAGCAACCGAACTGCCGCCGTATTTCTGTACATAAAATGCCACAATCTTTACCTCCGTAACAACAGTTGCAAGTCACAAGCTGCAGGTTGAATTTTAACCTGCTCTCATAATCACCTGTTCAATTACTCTCTATCTACAAACGGGTTAGTGTCCGGCTTTTTATACCAGGCGGCAAATGCCTGCCAGCCCCGGCGGACCAGAGGCGCTTTTTCTGCTTCTTTTTCCGTATATTTTAGCTTATCCTTCCCGTTACCGTCTATTATTAGAAAAGGAACCGGGTCACGGACATGGGTTCTTCTCTGAATCGGGGTATAATGATCGGGGCCAATTGCCATTCTGAACGGTTCTTCTTTATAACGGGCCAGAAGCCGGGAGGCAACGTCACGATCCCATTTTTCTATCATTTCCTTTTTCAAAAGCGCATCACCTTCGTGACCCGCTTCGTCGGGGGCCTCCACATGCAAAAAAACCAACCGGTTTTCAGCCAGCACCCTGCAGGCTTTTTTCCCTTTGCCCACCATATCGGTATCAAAATCGCCGGTGGCCCCTTCTACTTTTTCTCGCTTCATTCCCATGGCAAGCCCCAGACCATTTATAAGATCAACTCCGGCAACGATACTGCCCTCAAGGCCGTATCTTTTTTCCAGTGAGGGTATGGAGCGCATCGCTCCACCGCCCCAGGGCCAGATCATATTTGCAGGTTTTTTACCCTGTTTTTTTCTTTCAATATTAATCGGATGTCTCTCCAGCAAGCTCCTCGACTCCAGCATTAACGACTGTAATTTCTCACTGCGGGGTCCTGTCGGCCAGATACCGTTCAAAGGCCGTCCCATTTCATCATGGGGTAAAAAGCAACGAACCTCTTCAAAAAAACTGGAAACCATAATTCCCCTGTAACGGATACCGTGATAAAAACTCAAAAATTCGCTCCCCAGTTTTTCTTCCAGAAACCGAAACAATTCCCGCGCCTGAACACCATCCAGATTACCGGACGAATAATCTACAAGTGTTTGGTCTTCCACGCTAACCAGATTACAGCGAAAAGCAACTTCTCCCTCCTCCAGATCAATCCCCAGATTCAGAGCTTCCAGTGCGCCTCGCCCCAGATAATAAGAGCGTGGGTCGTAACCGAGCAGCGCCATATTAGCAATACCCGAATCAACAGGACATTCGTCGGGTATATTCTGAATCCGGTATATCCTGCCCATCCCAGCGAGACGATCGAGATTGGGAGTGTGGGCTGCGGCGAGTGGAGTTTGTCCGGCGAGATCGGGTTGGTTCCAGTCTGCCATACCATCCGGCACCGCAAGCATGGTGGGAGAAATGCTCATTTTTCTCCTAATTCTTCTTCTATTCTTATAACATCCGGGCGGGCGCCGATCATCTCCAGTTTTTCAATCTCATTTATTGCCCGGCGCATATCGCCTTCTCTGGCCTGATGAGTAGTCAAAATAACCGGAACTTCCTGACCCGCCGAGCGTCCGTGTTGAATTACTGTTTCTATGCTTATCTGTTTATCACCCAGTATCCGGGTCACTCCCGACAATACGCCGGGCTGATCAAGAGCCTTCAGCCGGATATAATAACGAGATTTTATGTCATCAACTTCTATGGGTTTCAGACTGGATGCAGCAAAGTAACCCGGAGCAGAGGAAAGCCCCGGCTCCTGGGCGAGGCTTATCAGGTCGGCTATAACCGCAGTAGCCGTCGACGGCCCTCCGGCACCTTTTCCATACAGCATCGACGCTCCAAGCGGATCACTCTCAAAATACACGGCGTTATACTCGTTGCCAACAGCGGCCAGAGCTGAACGGCGGGGAACCATTGTTGGATGAACCCTAATATCCAGTCCAGCACTTGTTTTTTTGGCGATTCCCAACAGTTTAATTCTGTAGCCAAGCTGACGGGCATCCTCAATGATAGCAGGAGTTATTTTTGTTATTCCCTCACAATATATATTTTCAAGTGGAACCGGAGTTCCAAAAGCAAGGGAAGCAAGTATCGCAATTTTATGGGCACTATCGTCACCTTCGATATCGTAACCGGGATCAGCTTCAGCAAACCCTTTTTCCTGAGCGCTTTCCAGCGCTCCACGAAAACTCTGGTTTTCCTCTTCCATACGACTTAAAACATAGTTACAGGTCCCATTTATAATACCGTAAATAGCTTCAAACTCAGCATCAACAAGCGCTTCTCGTACTGTTCGAACCACGGGTATACTTCCGCCCACGCTGGCCTCAAAACGAATGCGGCTGTTATTTTTTTTCGCCAGATCGAAGATTTCAGGACCTCTTTTTGCCAGCAGCTCCTTGTTAGCAGTAACCACATCCATCCCGAAATCCAGCGCCTTTCTCACGGCCTCCAGAGCCACACCGGTAGCTCCTATTAACTCAACAAAAACATCCGCTTCTTCAGTAGCCAGCATTTCGAGCGCATCTTCGTAAAGATTCACGTCACTACCGGATAAAGCTTCTCGCGACAACTCAACCGGATCGGCCGCAGCAACCACCTCAAGACAGCAGCCGGTTCTATTTGAGAGTTCATTTCCCCGGTCCAGGATTCGTTTTACCACATGGCTACCAACCGTACCCAGTCCGGCAACAACTATTTTTAAACAGGACACTTTTCCTTACCTCCTGTAATTCGGTTCGAAATTTAATTTTTTAATAATCAAAATGAGTCAGACGAACCAGACGCTGATAACGTTCATCCAGATCCCAGTCTTCAAGTTCCAGCAGTCCTTTTACGCCGAAATGCTGAACTGTAAAGGAAGCGGTTATATTCCCATAGACCAGTGCTCTCTTCAGCGCTTCAAAATCATCGCGTTCAGAATTGGCCAGATAGCCCATGAATCCGCCCCCGAAACTGTCACCGGCCCCGGTAGGATCTTTCACAAGGGCGACCGGGAAACCGGGCAAAACAAACTGCCAGTCCGAACCGACCATAAACACCCCGTGTTCACCTTTTTTTATGATAACCACAGAGGGTCCGCGGCGGCGCAACTGCTGAGCTGCCGTAATCAAGTTTGCCTCACCGGTCATCAGACGGGCCTCGCTATCATTCAAAAAGAAAAAATCCACCCTCTGCAGTACTTCTTCCAGTTCATCGGGTTTGCCTTCTATCCAGAAGTTCATGGTGTCACACGCAACAATTTTCGGATGGTCAATCTGATCGAGGACCGAAAGTTGGATTTCAGGATCGATATTGCCCAGAAAGACATAGGGCGATTTTTTATACTTGTCCGGCAGCACGGGATCGAAATCGGCAAAAACATTCAGATCAGTTGCGTCCGTCTGCGCCTCCAGATCAGCACCATAATGACCTTTCCAGCGGAAAGTTTCTTTTCCTTTTATAATTTCCAGACCGCTAATATCTATATTTTGTCTTTGCATTTTCTCAAGAAGATCGGAATCGAAATCATCTCCGACAACACCGACCAGATTAACGGGAGCAAATCCGCTGGCGCCAAGACTAAAATATGTAGCTGCACCGCCGGGTTCCTCTTCTACCTCACCATGTAAAGTTTTAATTGAATCATATGCAACTGAACCTACGACAAGTACTTCAGACATCTTTTTCCTCTCCTTTTAGTGCTGTTTTAAAAATATAGCTCTCACCGTACTGCAATAATTATCATTTCTATCCGCAGTTAAAATTCACCCGAAGATAAGTTAAGAGCAGTATTAATCAAAAAACACATACTGTCTAACCTGAAAATATCCGGATCAGCAGTCTATTATTCATTGTTCAAGGTTATAGCCGGGCGG
>CAYTSZ010000173.1:0-4610 GCA_964440635.1 uncultured bacterium | reverse complement strand
GAGAATGAGTCAGAGAGATAGGGTGTCTCCGATCAAGAATCGCTCAATTTAGGTTAGAAATTTTCAGCCAACCGCGTACCACTCAGAATAACAAAATCGCCAGTAATCCCATGAGAACAACAGTCGCGGCAAACAGCCTTCTTAACAGATATTTTTCTTCAAATAACAGCCCGCCGGCAAAGACAACCAGCAGCATCCCGGCGCGTTTGATGGCTATAACATAAGAGACCTGAATCTGAATGATCGCTCCCATCTGAACAACGGTCATCAAAGCCTGCAGCCCCCCAACTACTATCAAACCGAAAATAATTACGGTTACAAATTTAGAATTAAAAGAAAAGTATTTTTGCTGTTCATAAAGTTTAAACTCACCGAAAAAGAAAAAAGGAAGCAACAGCAGGGAAAAAAGGATATGGAACCACAGTGTATATCCAACAGGCGTGGAAGCCTCAACAGCTATTTTATCTATATTTGCCTGAACACTCCAGATTAAAGAAGTAAACAATGCCCAGCGACAACCCGGGTTGCGCCAGAGAGCATAAAAGGGCTGCAGCCAGCCGGAACCCGGTTTCCTGGTCAAAAGATAAGTCCCACTGACGACCCCTACAATACCAATCAGACCGGGTAAATCGGGCAGTTCGGAGAGCATAACCCAGCTTGTCAGAAGCATAAAAAACGGAGTAAGGGAAATAAGAGGCATAACCAGGGAAACATCAGCCAGACTTATTGCTTTAAGATAACCGTAATACCCGAGCATATTTCCCAGGACCGCAAAAAACAGTGCTATAACAAACCCCGGCAAAAAGCGGTGAGGGGCACTGTAAATATAGGCGACAAGCAAAAAAGGAACCGCCGCTGCGACAAGAAACCAGAAAATAAACTTAACCCTCACTCCCCTGCGGGTAAGGGCTTTTACCAGAATATTCTGGAAAGAAAAAGAAAGCATACAAATCAGCGACAAAGCCCGCCAGCCAGAAAACATTTTTTCTATCTCCATTCCCGTTCATTTTAAGTTCTGTGGGAAATATTCTTCGTTTCTCCTCTGAACTTTATTTTACACAATAAATAAGGCATAAACAAAGTTTAAAACCCTGTTTATTATTTTGAAATGGAAGGAAAAAGGCGCGAAAGCAGATACCCGGCTTTTTCCAGAAGAGACAGACGGGCCGGTCTCTTTTGAATAAACTCGGTCGGTATCAATCTCAAAAAACGGCTGGGCTTCCTCCAGATCCTGCCGGAACCATAATCGCGAGACAGTGTATAAGAAAGAAAAAGTCCATTGCGGGCCCGGGTCATCCCGACGTAAAATAATCTTTTTTCTTCTTTTAGCCATTTTTCTTTATTCTTTTTTTCCGACCGGCCAGAACTGCAGGGACATATTCCATCCTCAAGACCAACAATAAAGACAATATCAAATTCCAGCCCCTTGCAGCCGTGCAGGGTCATCAAATTAACAGCGGAAGTTTTCGGGCGGCCCACGGCCGGCTGGCCGGCGGAAATAATAGACTTTTCAATTATATTACGGAGAGTATGCAATTGTTCTGATTTTAACCAGCGATTAAATCTACAAAACTGTTTTGTATACTGGCGGGATCTATATATTTTCAAACTTTTTTTTATTTCTGGCATCAACTCAGAAAATCTGTTTCCGGCCGCCAGAAAAGCTTTCCATTTCAGGAGTTTTCCTATACTTTCACAAACAAAGTTTTCCGAATAAGTAGAAGCGGAGGGGTCCTTGAGTTTGTTTTTAAAAAGAGTTAAATAGTCTGCGTCGTCACAGATAAAATCACTGTCACCGGCATATACAGCCGGGGCACCAAACCACCAGTTTTCCAGGGCGCCATTCAAATTGCTGCTATCGGAAATACTTCCGGATTTTTCCCGCACAACTTTCAAATGGTCTAAAATCCGACAGAGGGAAATAAGTTTGCGGGGAACGGCCAATTTAAAGAAATGCTCGCCGCCAAGAACGCGGTACGGGATCCCCGCCCTCTTCAAATCAGCGATTATCGGTTCTTTTTGACGCTGAGTTCTATAAAAAACAGCCATTTTTGAATAATCGACTGATTCTTTCTCGTGAAGTTGCAGCAACTTGAATATCAAGAAATCACGTTCTTCGCTTCCATCTCTGGCTTCAAACAGCGCCAGTTTATCGCCAAAATCAAGTTCCCCATTCTCAACCCGGCGGGTGGGACGTAAAAAACGCCGGGTTTTCTTTTTATCTTTCACAAAAAGGCTATCAGCAGCAAGCAGTATCCTTGTTCGGGAACGATAGTTAGAGGTCAAACGAATTATCTTTGCATCCGGAAAAAATAAAGAGAAATCCCTGATAAATCCCGGGTGGGCGCCTCTCCACTCGTAGATGGCCTGATAATCATCTCCGACAGCAAAGATATTTTTTTCTTCACCGGCGAGATGAGCCAGCAAAGTCAACTGTGCAAAATTTGTATCCTGAAACTCATCAACAAGTATAAAATCAAATCTGTTTTGCAGATTCGACCGTATCTTTTGATTGGAACGCAGCAAATGAGCTGGAATTGCGATTAAATCCTGAAGATCAAGAACACCCTGCTCAATCTTCACCTGTTTGTAAAGTTCAAGAAACCTGCAGGTTTCAAACTCCAGATCAGAAGCGGGTGTGTAACTTTTTTCAAAGGAATGCAAACTTTCAGTGATTTTATTTGCTGTTTTTAGAATTTCAGAAGCAAACCGGGGGCTAAAACCCAGCCGGGATATTAAATTTTTCGTCATTTCTTGCCTTTCTGATTCGGTAAGCAAATCAAATCCCCGCGAATAACCTGGCGCATAACAACCCGCAAGTAAACTCTCTTTTTCTCCCCGGGAGAGTCGTAATAACTTGAGACCGGCGGCGTGAAAAGTGGTAACCCAGGGCAAATTAATATCCTCTGCGTATTTAAAACCAGAGTTTCCCTTACTCGAAAAACTATTTTCTGAAATCAATTTCATAAGCCGTTTTTTCATCTCACGGGCCGAACGACGAGTATAAGTCAAACCCAGAATTCTCGAAGGATCAGTACCGGAAGCTATCAATAGAGCAATTTTGCGAGTCATAACGGTTGTTTTCCCACTTCCGGCTCCGGCAAGAATAACCAGAGGCTTTTTTCCGTTTCTATGATGCAAAAAAGCTTCCAGTTGTTCAGAGTTCAAGGGATACGGGGAAAGTAAAAGGGAGGTAAACTGCTGGAGGTAGCCGCCTTTCTGAGCGCGCACAGTCTCACACTCCAGCAGAGACTTAAGCTGCGGATTTAACTGATCTATATACCTGCGCAGACGATTATTAATAAGCTGTCCCCCTCCCCGCCAAAGTATGTGGGACTTGAAATAAAAAAACGGGCCGCAAGCTCAAACACCGGCGGCCCGTTATTTATTTACCTGTTTCGCTCAGCAACAATTACTCACCAACTGTTATCTGAGGTTTCATTTTTTCAAGCGTTTTAGCTCCAATACCGCTGACGTTGGTCAGCTCCTCCACGCTTCCAAAAGGACCGTTTTGCTCGCGATATTCAATAATCGAGCCGGCCGTGGAAGGACCTACACCGGTAATACCCTGCAGTTGAGAATTAGAAGCAGTGTTAATATTAATCTCACCACTACCGGTTGTAGATGCGGTAGGCTGAGAAGCTTCTTCGACTTCCATACCCGCTGCAGCCTTCATTTTTCTCAAAGTGGCGGGACCAATACCGCTAACATTGTTTAATTCATCAACACTACTGAAGGGACCATTCTGTTCGCGGTATTCAATTATAGAACTGGCGGTCGCCGGACCTACTCCCCTCAATTGCTGAAACTGGCTGGAACTGGCGGAGTTAAGATCTATATCACCCAGCATCACCGCGGGAGCTTCTTCCGGCTGAGTTTGAGCTTCCATTTCAGGCTCGGGTGCGGGAGCAGATTCTGCAGGTTCCATGGGTTCTGCGGGTTCCATGGGTTCTGCGGGCTCCATCGGTTCGGCCGGTTCCATCGGTTCTTCAACACCGGGTTCCATTTTAACTTTTTCTTCCTGTTCTTCTGAGGAGCCACAACCAGCTACAAACAAAAATGCAAAACAAACAAATAATGCTATTAAACGTTGCATATTACAAACCTCCTTTAAAATATAAAACACTTTTCAACCCTGTTAATTAGTTACCAATATTAATCTTAATAAAACAAAACAAAAAATAAAACCCTTTTGACAGATTAATTCAGATAATATGATTCGAGCTCAGTAATATTCGTAACAGAAAAGTTTTATAAAAATGGAAAAGCCGAAGTTTTTATCCGGATTGATTTCCCGTCCGTGAAGAAAACAATGTGGCCATGATAATCTGTTCTCAACAAATTATTTCTCCCCACCCCTGCCGATTGCAAACGTTTAATAACATCCTCATCCGGCGCATAAAGCCGATTTTGAGTAGAAGTGGAGATAACCGCATAAGAAGGATTAACATAAGACAAAAGCTGTTCTGTCGTTGAATCCCGGGCCCCGTGACGCCCGACTTTTAAAACATCAGCATCCAGGCTATCTCCCCACTTAAAAATAAGTTTTTGCTCCATCTCAGCTGTCAGGTGAGACATCAAAAGAAAACTAAGTTCCCCATATTTTAAAT
>CAYTSZ010000172.1:0-4677 GCA_964440635.1 uncultured bacterium | reverse complement strand
TCCTTGTGTTCGCAGCATTAGCACATCCGTGTGCGTCAGGGGCCGGAATGACGGGGGGGTGGGGTTTGATAATGGCTGGCGGTTGTAGTAAACTTGAAGTGTGGATACGGATTTATAAAATGCAGGTAGTTTCTGACGATAAATTTAAATAATTTTTATGAGGTTTGATAAAAATGGCTTTAGAGTCGGGAAAAGCTATTTCGCAGGATATTTTAGAAGAGTTGAATTACTCGAACACTGAAGAAGCAGCCCGTGAGATTATTTTATTAAAAGGTCGTTCGAAGATTGCGGAATATAGTGAGAAAGTAGAAAAATATGAAAAAAATATGATATGAATTTCGAACAATTTCAAACCCGGGTTGAACATCAAAAAGAAACTGAAAATTTTGAAGAAGAAGATCTGATGGCATGGCAATTTGCTCGAGATGCTTTAAAGCACTGGGGAAAGCATATTACAGAGTTAGAAGATGCTGCTTGAGATATTTAATTTTTAATTTTAAGTTAATCTGCGTCCGTTTGCGAGCTAATTGCTTTTGTTTTTTCGTCGACCGTTTCTCCTTTTTACTTGCTCGTCCCCTATTTTTCTCGTCTCTTCGCATTTGTCATTTTCCGGTTCACCCATCTGTGAACTCTGTGGTAAAACAGGGTTTGAATTGATGTTTTGATTTCTGGTTTTAACTATAAAACTGGGAACTATTAACTGTGGTTATTCTTCTGTAGGCGGTGTTTTTTGTGATGAAAAAATATTTAAAATTGTTTCGGGTGCCACTTACTCCTGTTTACCGGCTGGTGGTCCAGCCGCTGGCTTTTTTGTTTTTGCCGCTTGTGGTTCGCTTGCCGCAGCCGCCTGATTTTTGGACTTTCTGTTGTTTGCTGGCCAAACTGGCGGCCGGTGGTGTTCTTATTTATGGTGGTTCGGTCTGGTGGTTTGTTGGGCTTTTGCTGGCCGGGATGGTTTTTGACAGCTTTGTCGGGGCGGTGGCCCGCTGGCGAGAGAAAAGTTCTTATCGGGGGGCTTACCTGGATCGAGCTGTGGATAGGCTGGGTGCAAGCTGGATTTTGAGTTGTTTTCTAATCTATCTGTTTAAAACTTCAGGTTTTCAGGTTGTTCCGATGCTGCTTGTGATTATTCTCCTGGATATCTGGCACGATACTCTGCGAACCTGGGTGGCATTGACCGGTGGACTGCTGGGGGAGGAAGTTCAACTTCCGAGCTGGGATCGCTGGCTGCGTTCCAAGGGATTGTTGCCGATTTATGGCCACGATACTTTGTTCGCCTGTCTGGCGGTTGGAGTGTTATTTGGGGCAGGTCGAACGGCGGCAGCGGTAGTTCTGGTTCTTGTTTTCGCTTCCTTTTTTTATCAGATCTATCTTCACAGTCAGAAAGCAGCCAGTTCTTTTGGCGGGTTGCTCTGGAAACATATGTGGCGCTGGATTTTAAACAGAACTGTCGGTGTAGCGGTTTCTTTTTTGCTGGGGCTTTTTATCGCCGAGCTGGCGGGTATTTCCTGGCTGATAGCCGGATTGACCGTCTGGGCGGAATTTATTATTTTTTATCTAAAAGCAAACCAGTTGCTGAGTCTCAGCGCAGAGATACCGGGGGATGAGGCAGAGCGCAGTAAATATATAGATGAGATGAAAAATAAGGATATGGAATTCCTGGGGAGAATGTGGCCCTGAAATTCAATTCTACACGTTACTGTTGGGCCAGCGTACCTCCAGTTTTTCAGGCAGTTGTTCCGCCAGGTTGTTTTGAATAGCTTCTTCCTGTCCGCGGGGAGTGATAATAAGCCAGTCTATTTCTTTAAAATCATCTTCCCCCGGTGGAAGGATGGGTATTTTAGCGGGCATTGATTTTCCCTGATAGAAGGGCTGGCCGTCGAATACAGCTTTTATCTGCTTGTGCAGGGGTTTGAAAACTCTGAGCCAGCTCAGGCAATCTGTTCCTGCTCCGTAAAAACCAATTCTAACTTTTTTGCGTCGCGCTTCGGCCAGCCATTCGATCTGTGTTTTTTTCAGAGTTCTGTATTCCTCATCCACCCGGGTTATGAGTTTTTTCCAGGATTCAACATCTTTAATTTTTGGTTCGAACCCTTGTTTTTGTTCGCCGATCTCTTCCGGGCAGTAGCGGGCCAGCAGGCGCAGAGAGCGGGCTGGTTCTCCGTTATCATATTCCCGCCAGGCAAGGGGGTTGAAACCGTGTTTATGAAGCAGGGCGCTTAAATTATTGCGATTGTAATAGTGAAGATGCCCGTGCTCGCGGGTAATCCGGGGGAAAAGTGGAGCCCGGGAGCCGGGAACTTCGAGAAAAATAAATTCGGGGTTCAGGCCTGCCAGTGTTTTTAAAGCTTCGTTTGGTTCAAGCAGATGTTCAAAAACATGAGTCAGAGTTATCAAGTCCGGATTGGCGAACTCTGGGTTATTTTGAATACTTGATAGGGAGGCAATTTCTATATCAAGTTGAGGATGCTGCTGTTGGGTCTGATGGGCGACTGTGGCGGCCGGTTCTATCCCCCGGGTCTGCCAGTCCCTGTTTTTTGCCGCCAGCAGGAAGCTTCCGTCGTTGCAGCCTATATCGAGCAAGGCTTTTGGCTGATTGGTTTCCGGCAGGTATTCTTCTATCCAGTCCAGCCGGTTGATGTCGGAAGAGCGGGGAAGTTTCTGCGTCGGGCGGTAGAGCTGCGGGGAGTTTTCATAGTACCAATCAAGAGTTTCAGAACCGGGGCGGTTTTTTAAATATATCAAACCGTCGTGGCTGCAAAAACGATATCTAAAACGGGGCAAAAGACAGAAACCATCCTTGAGCCGCCAGACCGGTTCTCTTATTACCAGTTCGTTGTATTCGCTATCAGTTTTGCCGCAGAGAGGACACCCCACGGTATTGAAGGAAAGTTCGTGTTGCTGGTAATCGCTTATTAGCAGTGTCATTTTTTAATTATCATCGTTTGTGGCCGAAGGGTTCAGGGAATCCATTATTCTGTTTTTTTTATCCCACATTTTTTCAGTCAGCGAGATATGGTAACGGTGGGGGTTAATAATTCTTTTTACTCCCGGATCAAGTTTTTTCAGATCATTATCGCGCCGCTTCCGACATTCTTCGATGTCTGTCTGATAGTTGCGTTTGCCTTTTTCGAGTACCGTTTTATGGAGTGGTTCTATTTCAGATATATTTTCCGCCGCAAGGGTTCTTTTCTGCCGGCTGTTGCCGGGGTGGCGCAGGATCAGTTGCTCAGCGCCGGTTATGGATTCATCCCTGCAGCCGATAAGATCAGCGGTTGCTTTTTGCCGCTTGTCGTAGAGACGGCGGATAGTTTTTTTGCCCGGGGTGGGAACTTTTGCAGGGTGTTCGGATATCTTCAGGCTGGGCTGCCACTCCCCGCTGTCCTTGATGGCAACCAGTTTGTAGACGCCGCCCAGAGAGGAGTCGCCGGCGGAGGTTATCAACCGGGTTCCTACCCCGTAGGTTAAGCGGTTGATTACTCTATCGGCCCGGAGGCCATATTCGGGTGCTTCTTCTTTTATCTGCAGAATTATCTGGCCCAGGACCTGTTCGTCGAGCTGGTTGGAGAGGACGATTTTCACTTCCTCAAATCCTTCTGCGTTTAATACCTGTGCGCATCGGACGGCCAGATGGGCCAGATCGCCCGAATCAAGCCGGATGGCCCGGGGCTGATGTCCCTCGCCGCGCAGTTTTTTGAAAACCTTGATAGCGTTGGGGAGACCACTTTGGAGTGTATCGATAGTGTCGATGAGAAGAATACAGTTGTCCGGATAAACCCGGGCGAAAGCCTGGAAAGCATCCAGTTCCGAGCGGCCCATTCCCAGGTAGGCCTGAATCATGCTGTGAGCATGGGTACCCCTGGGGGGCAGCCCGACTTTGTAGGAAAGACCGGTGTTGGAAGTGAAATCTGCCCCGCCGATCAAAGCGGCCCTGGCGCCGGGATTTCCTCCGTCTCCGTGGGCTCTGCGCAGGCCGAACTCAAGCAAAAGATTATTCCGACCGGCCTGCTTGATGCGCGCGGCTTTAGTTGCGATCAAGGTTTGAAAATTGAGTTTATTCAAAAGAGCGGTTTCGATAATCTGAGCAACGCCCAGTGAACCCTCGACAATAGTTAAGGGCAAATTGGGGTGGACGACGCGGCCCTCGGGAATAGCCGTTATTTTCAAGTGATCTTCCAGTTTTAACGAGGAGAGCCAGTTTAAAAAATCTTCAGAGAAAAGAGGTTCGCCGCAGGCGTCTTTGCTGGATCTGAGATGCTCGATATCGTTTTCACTGAAAGCCAGATCTTCCAGCCAGTCAAGAAAACTGTTAAGCCCGGCATTGATGCAGTAGCCGGCCTGATGTTCGCCGTAATCCGGATAATGGCGGAAAAAATGTTCGAACCGGGCCGGAGTCTCGTGCATGTTTTCTTCAAAATAAAGCTGGGCCATGGTTAGTTCGTAGAAATCTGTAAACAGAGGACCGGTTTCTATCGGGTGGGTTTTGGAAGTCATGGCCAGTTTTCCTCCTGAGCTTTTTTAGAGATTATACATACTGAGTCCGCAGGTCCACAAGGACAGCTCGAAGAGGGGAGGGGGCGAGGATGTGAGCCGGAGAAAAAATTCAAAGTCGAAAACTTTTCACCACAGAGGTCACGGAGGGACACAGAGGAATTCAAAACATTTGAAATGGGGAAC
>CAYTSZ010000171.1:0-4821 GCA_964440635.1 uncultured bacterium | reverse complement strand
CCCCCTCACCCAACCCTCTCCCACCAGGGGAGAGGGCTTTTTGGAGTGGACTCAAACTTAAAACAAAAAAACTTTGGCTCGCAGATAAACGCAGATTTTTTATTAATAAGTCAAAACCGCTGGATTCCGGCTCGCACTGTTCTTACACATCCTTGTGTTCGCGGCATTAGCACATCCGTGTGCGTCAGGGGCCGGAATGACGGTTAAATTTAAAGTGCGCCAGGGGAACATTTTTTGACAGGATTTACAGGATTAACTGGATAACTTCGGATAACGGTAAAAAACAATGGGACAACGGGATTCTGTGGACTTGATGTAACCTTGCTGTTGATTATAGACCGTTGACCTTTGACTATTGACCTTTGACCTTCGACCTTTGACCTTCGACCTTTGACCTTCGACCTTTGACCTTTGACTATTGACCTTCGTGTAAAAACCGGGACCTGAACTTAATTAAGGATCGGTGAGCCACTCGCGTTCATTGAGTTCATCATCTTCGGCATTCTGAATGACGATCATACTTTTTTTATAGAGCTTAACGTCCCATTCGTCCTCGTCTATATTGATCATCGTATTTTCCATGGTGATCTGGGTATCCTGGCGCAGGGTATTTAAGACACGCATAAAATAAGTTCTCTCCTGCTGCAGCTCCTCCAGCTTTATATCATATTTTTCTATATTCTGTTCTGACTGAGCCAGTTTATCTTTTGTCTGTTTAAAACGTTGGGTGTGTTGTCGCAATTTTTTCTTTTTTTCGCTGTCGAGCTGTTTTACCCGGTTTCCCAGTTGCTGCACGGTTTCCACTATTTTTTTCAGTTTTGAAAACTCAGTCTCCATTTTTCCGATTTCGTCAATTATTGCCTCTTTCTGACGGATAAGAGCACGTTTTTTGGGATCCCTGAAGATAAGTTGACACCCGTCGCTGTTTTTGGCCTCTATTTCGTCGGCAAGCAACTTACCTTCCACCCGGAGATTAGAATCAATTAGAGAGGCCTTGATGTCCTTATGGTGAACAATCATATTTCCCTTGCAGTCTACATCTGAATTGGTGATTGGTCCGCGGACAACGAACTTGCCATCGACGGCCAGTTCGGCTTTTTCAACCGAGGATACCCGGATCAGTTTTTTAGCCTGAAGTCTGATATTTTTGCCGCTGATGGGTCCCTGAATATCAATACTACCTTCTTTTGACTCGATGCTACCAGCCTTCAGGCTACCTTTTATTTGCACATCCCCCCGGGCAACCAGGTTGGCGCCTTTGTTCATATTCCCCTCCACAACAACATTTTCTTCGCTGTTCAGATCACGGGTGAGATTTCCCGCCACCACGATCCCGTCGGCGGTTTCTTTGATAACATTTTCAGGTTCCGTTTGCTTTGGTTCTGTTTTTTTCTTTTCAGCCTTTTTTTCTTTTATCTCATCTGAGTAGACAGTTACCCTTTTTATACCGGCCGCCGACAGGCGTCTTAATATTTTAGATGTGAGTTTTTTGTCCTTGGGGACTACTTTTTGTCCGGCCTGATTATGGACGTCTTTGGCCAGTTTTTCCCCCGGAGTACAGCGTTGAAGGGGTACAGTTTTAGCACCGGAGCTATCTGGAGGAACCAAATTTAATTCTCCTGTTCATATTGATATAGTAGTTTTTAAGAGCGCGCAGCATACTCGAATTTTATACTTTACATTTGAATCTTAATATATTATTGAGCTCAATTAAACACTTTCTTATGTAAAACATAAAGATATTTTATTTTTAAGGCTACGTATTTAATTCCGCGTTTTTACTTTCACAGTTGTAGACGCAAATATAAAAATGTGATAACTTTCTTGTATTAATTAAATAATACCTGAATTGAGAGATTCTTGATCGGAGACACCCTATCTCTCTGACTCATTCTCGCAGTCCTCCGGACTGCTGTGAGGTCTGTATGTCCCACCATTTCCCATGGAGGGTTTATAGTCGTTGTTCGCTGATCGACCAGCGCGTTATGATTGGCCATATATCATCGACCATATGTCCTCGCCGGAAGGCGCCCCTCCAGGGTTCTGGGACATACAGAATACCGTCAGAGAGCCATGGTGATACATCCTCAATCTCAGAACCGTTCAACTCAGGTAATGTTTCACTGCTCTACTTCAATTATTCTGTTTTAATTGTTAGTTTTTGAAAGGGTGTCGTGACAAAAATGAGGAAACAGTTTTTTCTGATATTTCTCTGTCTGACGCTGGTTGGAGTATTTATTTTAAGTGGATGTGGTGAAGAAATCCCCGCCCGGTTTGATTGGGCTAAAATTCAGGAAGCTGTTGTTAACGAAGAAGTGATAGTAATCGGGCAGGTTCCTTCCCGGGCAATAATCCAGCAACTACAGGAAAGGCTTCTTTTTAAAAAGAAGCTTTCTGAGAAATTGGACCGGGAGATACAGTTTCGTTTTGCCTCTTCCTATCAGGAAATAGTAGAGGATATGAAGACCAATAAATATGATATGGTTATTCTTGGGCCTCTCGCTTATGTGGAAGCGGCTGAGGCAACAGATTATCAACCCCTCGTCAGGCCGGTTCGTTTTGGCAGCCCTTCCTATCGTTCAATAATTTTCACTCACCAGAATAGCAACATCAATACCGTGGCCCAGCTAAAAAATAAAACCATCGCATTTGTAGATCCGGATTCGGCTTCCGGATACCTGTTTCCTCTTGCCGAAATGATTCAGGAATACGGTATTAACCCGAAAAAAGATCTGGAGAAGATCTCTTTTCTGGGGGGACATGACAGGGTTGTGGAAGCGGTATACAAGGAGCAATTTGTAGCCGGTGCTGCTTATGAAGGCGCCCGGACCCTGGTGCTTGAGCCGGAAAAACTGGATGAACTGCCGGTGCTGGCTTACAGCAGGCCCATCCCTTCCGAACCGACGGTAATTTCACCTGAGTTGAGAGCTAATGAAGAAATCTACGAAAAACTAAAAAACTTTTTTCTCAATCTGCATAAATCTCCCGAAGGCCGCCGGGTGCTGGATTCATTTGGTGATAATATTGATAAATTAATCCCTGCGGAGGATTCCGATTACGATGAGGTCAGGACTGTATACCATACATTAAATAAATATGAGGTTAAATTGCCATGAGAATAAGTCTGAAAGTAAAAATAATTGTGCTTCTTATATTTGTTGTTACTGTCGGGATGGTACTTATGACCTATCTGAATATAAGTTCACAGGTTCAGGCCCGGATAGAAGGAATGAGACGTGAAGCGCGCTCAGTGGCTACCGTTTTCGGACTTAACTATGCCCGTTCGATGCTCACCGGTGAGGAACTTGACGATATTAACCGGCTCAGCACAAAACTCTGGGAGTCGGCAGCAGAAAATGCTGTGTTTATGGTTGCTTATGATGTGGAAGGTCATAATATATTTCAGTATCCCGAAGAAAATCATGTGGAAGGGTTTGGTTTAATACAGCCTATCCCCCCGGCTCAAAATAGACTTTTGCTGCGTTCCGAACTGGAAGTCTTTGGCCGCTGGGACCGCAAAACAGGTCTCTATGATGTGCTGGTTCCGATTCGCTATCATTCCAACGATTTTGGTGTCATTCGCCTTGGGTTTGATACTGCGGAGGTTACAAAAGAACGCAATGAAATTTTTTATAAAAATGCCCTGATGACCGGTGGATTTTGGTTTCTGGCAGCAATTGTTGGAGTTTTCTTTACCTCCCGTATCACACGTCCTCTTTCTAAACTGGTTACTGTGGCCAATCGTTTTGGTCGCGGCGAACTTGACGTCCGTAGTGATGTCGATACCAGAGATGAAATTGGTGAATTAAGTGATGATTTTAATCTGATGGCTGACCGGATTAAAGAGCGGATTAAGGAGCGAGAGCAATCTCTGGCCCAGCTCCAGGCTATCCAGAGGGTGGGAACTATGCTGAACGAAAGCGGCAGCCCGGAGGTGTTCTTTCCGGTCCTCGATCAAGCGATGCAGACTCTTTACGATGCTGAGGTTTTTCTGCCTCTGATCTGGGATGGCGAAGTTTTTGTGACTCCATACAGCCGCCCCCAGCTTGAACATCCTCTTTTTCTTCCCTCACATTCGGACCCCCTGGAAGCGGTTGAGGATGCCGGTGAGGCAGTATTTATAGAACCGAAGGATGATTGGCCCGAACCTCTGCAGAAAGTGAACTGGGCCTATCCCCTCAAGGTTGGCGATGATCTTAACGGCGTTTTATATATGAAATTAGTCCGAGAACTCGACGAACAGGAGCAGGAATGGATGTCCATCTGGGCCACCCAGGTCTGTCAGGCTGTTCGGGGGATGGTTCTTGACGGTAAAATAAAAGAATACCAGGAAAAATTTGTCGAAGCCATCCGGGATATGCTCAAGAAGAAAATTCGCCGGGGTTTCACTGATTTTGCTTTAATCAACCAGCCGGATTTTCTCGAGCGCCGACAGGAAGAGGGTATTTTCTACGGCGAGGATTTTACCGACCTGCTGCAGCAGAACTTTGAAGAAGCTGAACTCGAGGTAGATATTGTTCAGACCAGGCTTAACCAGTTCTTAATTCTCGGCCGGGGGCTGGATAGCTGGGAAAAAAATGAACTGCGGAAGGTTATAAATAATTTCGAAGAAGCAGATTTCGAATTAAGCTGGTTCGAAGGCGACCCGGACGTCTCCGCCCTCCAGGAATTTCTGTTAGCCTGAAAAACATCGCTTACAGTTAAAACCAATCACCTAATCACTTAATCACGACTAAACCTCCGTCACTCCTTCCTTCGTCCCCTTCCAGTGTCTTCTTCACTTCTGTCGCAATAGAATCAGAATAATGTCAGAGTTAGTTA
>CAYTSZ010000170.1:519-4847 GCA_964440635.1 uncultured bacterium | reverse complement strand
ATATACTTGTTTTACTAATTATATTGTCACTTTATTTTGTTCCCGGTGTGTTTGCGGCTCGGCCCGAAAGAAAAACCTATGAGTTTTTCCCCACTGAGACCCCTGTTTGTTTGCAAAATCTCTCTTCGATATATGTGGGAGAAAAAGGCAAATTGGCCGCCTTGGCCAGCAAATCTCAGAAGATACAAATATTGCCCGCTGATGTTGGACAGTTGGAGGAGTTTTTGTCCGGTGGCTCCTGGACTGATTTTTTTGATGAATATAGAATGACCAGGTTTGCGTCTGGCTGGTCGCCGGGCGGAGATATAACCGGATTCTGGGATGGGCAGGGAAGATTCTGGTATTATGATTTGCGTGCTGCCAGGGGGAATAACAAATTCACAGTAAAAGAGGCGACCGGAGATGGTGCGGTGATATTGGATGGTCCGGTGGTTTCGGTGATTCCCATAGGGACACACTGGGTTATTCAAAAAGAAGAAGGGACATTCGGTCGCTGGGATCCTGAATCCGAGCAGGGTCTCGTGGATACTTTCAGTATAGAAGTGGAAGGTAAATTGATAGCGGTCTCCTCGGATGAGCATTATTTTTCGCTTCGGGATGAGACACTGTATGTGTATAAAGATGGCGAACTGTTAAATAAAAGGGAAATTCCCGGGCTTCAGTCTGTTGATTATCAGTCGGGTTTTATTTATGTGCTGAAAACCGAAGGCAGTATTCTCCGTCTTAACAAAAAATTGGGTCTGGAGTTTACTTTTGATTTTCTTTCGGTCCCTGATCTTGTCGATTTTGCTATCAAAGATGATCGTGCTTACCTGGTTGGGCCCGATGGTTTTTATCATACCCGCCTTAACGAGAGCGACCGTTCGTTCTTTTCTTCCAGCGTAATGATCGGTTTGCAGGAAGTTTTGCCCTTCACAAAAAATATTTTAAAAGCTAAAAATCGAATTGAGAGACTCTGGATTGGGGAAGAAACTTATTTTCGCGCTGCCGACGGAACGGTCAGTAGAGGCGTTTCCCATGATAGTCCCCCGGGAATGAATCGCAAAAAGGTTGATGAAGATGAAATTCCCCTCGTTGTTTTTCAGTTTTTTCAATCCGATAATACCTTCTGGGACGGAAACCGGCTGTATTATTATTTTCCGGGTGAGAATGCTGTGGAAGCCTATAACCGTCGTGGTCAGGTTCTGGAGCAGGTGGAATTAAAACTGGAGAGTAAAAGAGATATCCAGAAGATTGATTTTCTGGGGGCCAATGATGAACTTATGTTACTTGAAGGTGAGATGATTTTTCCGGGCCGGGGTTATAGTCCGATTATAATGGTATTTAATTGGGGGGGAGAACTGCAGCGGATATTTCGTTTGCATCATCCCGCTGATGGCCAGCGTATTTTTCAGGGAAACCCTTATCCTTTCCTGCGTTTTGACGGCGAAGGGTCTATTTATGCCCTGTATGACAGTTATATTCAGGAGTTTGATCTTTATGGTTATCCCCGACGGATGATTTCTGATTTAGATTATCCTGTAGATTTAATGGTTAATGAAGATCGGTTGTTCATTGTTGATTCCGGTGGATGGAGGCTGGTCTCCCGGGGTTTAAACGAGCCGGTAAATATAAGGTTTGCAACTCCCCCGAAGCAGCTTACCGTTCTGGATGCCGCCGAAGCCGGTGGTAATAAAATTCTTATTACGGGTGTGGATGAAACCGGATCAGTAATTATTTATGAGTATGAACCAGGAAATGGCCAGTACAGGCGAGTTTTGCGTCATCCGGTTATGGATTTAAGATACCCCTTTCTTTCTGAAAATGCAGACACTTTATTTTTCTGGGGTAAAAACAAAGACGTCGAGGATATTCTCTATAATTCGGATTTGAAACGCTACGCAGCTTCCAGCCGGGGTTCTGTGGCTAATTCACGCGGAGCCGGGCTTTATCTGGAAGACAAAAATATATTTCTTGTGCCTGTTTCGGGCGGGGATAAATCAGAAATATCATATGAGGTTTTGAACGGCGGGGAGAGCAAACCCCTTTTGAATTCCCGGGGGCTGATAGATATTGAAAAAGGTGGTTTTGCCGGTTATTACGGTGCTGTGAAGACAGAAACGGGGACTTTACTGGTAAGCGGGTATCTGGAGCGGGAAAATGATACTGCTCTCTGGAGGTGGCAGGTTGACGAAAAAATTAAATTCATTGATTTGCCGGTCAAACAGATTATAAATAAAAATGGTGTACTTTATCTTGCTCTTGATAAAGACAAGAGCACTCAGCTTGTAAAGTTAGATCTTTCAACTCAATCGGATACCGATCTTCAAATCAAGCTGGAAGCTTATGGCTGTTTGCGCTGGGTAACAACCGGTAGCGAGGAGGCGTTGATACTACAGCGGCAAAGAAACCAATGGGGCAGGTTACTTTTTGTAACTTTTGGTCCTTCCGAACTGGGAGGATTGAGAGGAACCATAAGCGCTGACGAGCCGGTTGATCTGGGTGGAATTGAACTTGTTGTTCAGCCCGGTGGGCAGCTGGTTCAAACGGAGGGTGGGGGGAGTTTTTCTTTTGATGGGGTGGAAGCTGGTTATGTGCAGTTATTTCCCACTTCCTATAAATATCATTTTCGCCGGCCATATAGTGCGTTTGTTCCTGACGGAGAATTTAATGTTGACCTGCGACCTGAACTATACCCGCCGGAGACACTTTTTCTGCTCGAACGAGCCCGGCAAAATTTTCAGGATCAAAACTATAGACGGGCCCGAATAGCTTTTGAAGCTTTTCGAAGACTCGCGGTTGCCGGGCCCTATTATGACTGGGGGACAGGTATGCTGGAGGAAATTTACTGGCGGCAAGAAAATTTCGAAGAACTGGTCGACCTTTATCGGGAAAAATCCAACTACTTCAGTCCTGAAGAAAAACATCGTTTGCTTAAGAAAACCTCGGATAAAAAAATTCGTATGGATCTGATGAAGGAGATATTACCGTTTGCCAATTCCAAACAGCAAAAATTTATAAATTATCGTCTATTGCTTTTAAAAACACAGAAAGATGCAGACACCGATTCTATTTTTCCGGCGCCACCTGTTTGTGTTAACAATCCGTTGGGGCAGAGGCCAAACAAACCATGATCGGCTGGTGGCTGTTATATGTGGTTTTTGTTTTGCTGGCTATTATCATTTTTGTTAAGATTGGAAATACTGAATCAACTATTACTCCCAGAAAACGGACCTGTCCTATATGTGGCTCGAATCTTGAGCAGGATGAACGTTTGTTCGCGGATGAAATCAGTAGAGAAAATGGACCCTCGGAATTAAGAATAAAGGGATGCACTCACTGCTATAAGAATAAATAGCCGGATTTGAGGAGAGTTATATTAATGATTGATAGATGGTTAAAAAAAGCAGTTCGTTTGTTGGCTATAATATTAATTGTGATTTTGACTTTTATATTTGCAGTCCAGTCTCTGGTTTTCTTTTCCACTTTTTTGGATTCTTATTCTGATTTTGAAAACCTGACTCCCGGTAAAAAAATCGGAGTGGTCAGTATTAATGGAATAATTGCAGAAATAGACGAACAGATTAGACAGTTAGAAATATTAGAAGACCGCAGTAGTATTAAAGCAATTTTGCTTGAGATAAATAGTCCCGGTGGGATGGTTGGCCCCAGCCAGGAATTGAGTGAAACGGTGAAACGAATTTCAGATTCCGGTAAACCGGTTGTGGCTTCTGTGCGTTCTGTGGGCGCTTCGGGGGCATATTATATCGCCAGTTCGGCAGATACTATTGTATCCAATCCCGGCGCTTTAATAGGTAGTATTGGGGTTATAATGGAGTTTATGCGGGTTGAGGAAATGATGGATAAGATCGGGATAGATTATGAGGTTGTTAAATCCGGCCGGTTCAAGGATTTAGGTTCCCCCTTTCGAGAGATGACCGCTGATGAGCGCCAGGTGATCGGTGAGTTGATAAAGGATGTTTACGAGCAGTTTATAAATCATATTGTGGAAAACCGGAAGGGGCTGAGCAGGGAAGAATTAGAACCACTGGCCGATGGCCGGGTTTTTACGGGCCGCCAGGCGCTGGAACTTAATTTAATCGATGCCCTGGGTACCCGGCGCGAGGCAATCAAAATAGCCGCCCGTGCAGCCGGTATAGAGGCGGAACCCGTAACTGTAAACCTGGAGCAGAAACCTTTTGAATTGTTTAAAAGTTTCACCCGGTTGGGTTCGGTTTTTGGCCGCTGGAGTTCCGGACAGCAACCCGGTTTTCGACTTCTTTATATGATGCCCGGCGGAGGAGAAAAAATTGACTGAATGTCCGGTCTGTCGTTCACCTGTACTTGGG
>CAYTSZ010000170.1:0-509 GCA_964440635.1 uncultured bacterium | reverse complement strand
GATGTACGGCCTGTAATACCCCGCTTGTTTCAGGGAAACAAAACCTCCGGTGGGCTGTGTTGCTGTCCCTTATTTTTCCCGGACTGGGGCATTTGAGGCTGGGTCATATTTTTAGTGGGACATTGATAATCCTTGTTTCTTTACTATTTCTTGGTGGATTGATCCTCCCTTTTCTGGCCAGCACGGCCGGGTTTCTTCCTTTTGTTGTTGTCGTGGTGTGCTGGTTGGTCTGGCTTGGATACTGGTTCTTTAGAATCGTCCGCTGCCGTCCCCGGCTTCTGTCTGGCGCGGAGCTGACATTTTTTCTGTTTATTTTTCTGGTTATGATAAATGGTTGTGCCTTTATTTACTGGTCTGTTCTAATATTTTTGAGCATAATTGCTTAAAATAAAGCAGTGAGTTTTATTTTTTGATATCAGATGAAATTAAATGTGAACTTTTATTGTTTTAATAATGAGTCCACTCCAAAAAGCCCTCTCCCCTGGTGGGAGAGGGTTGGGTGAGGGGGA
>CAYTSZ010000169.1:0-4847 GCA_964440635.1 uncultured bacterium | reverse complement strand
GAGAAATAATATTACAGATTAAAAATAAAATTAAGAATAACATCGGTTTTTTCACGTTAATCAGACTCCCTTTTTCCTTTTTCATAGCCCATAAGTTTATATGATTTAAGCATGGATTACAACAGAGGATAAAATGGACAAGGAGACAGGGGGATGGAGGGGACAAGGAGAAAAATCAAAGTCAACACCCGTTTTACCACAGAGAGGTCACAGAGGGACACGGAGGAACATCAAAATATTTATAGAGGGGTAACGATCAACTGCTTTGGGGAACGCGGAGCACTGCTATCGCCCCTCCGTGGGCTTCCCAGCTTCACCCCATCCATAGGGAAGCGCGCGGAGAGGCTGAGGCGCAGAGAAAAACTGCTTCAAAGTCAACGGCTGTTTGGACGGGATTTACAGGATGGACAGGATGAGAGTCAAAATTTGAATAGGGATAATTTTTTATAGTGGTTGGGGTTTCTAACTATGAAGTCATCCTGTAAATCCTGTCAAAAAATATTTCGTGGTTTTGATTTTACCTCTGTGTCCCTCTGTGACCTCTGTGGTAAAAAGCAATTGATGTTGCTTTCGACGCGGCCGTTCCCCCTTTCTCATTTTACCTTCTGTGGTAGGAAAATCGGTGATCCGGGTTTTGATTATATTTTTCCTTTGCAGGAGCGAATAAGATGTTAAAATGAATCTAACATTGAAAAATTATCTTTGTAAGGGAGTGGTTATAATGGCAGAATTAGCTGATTTATTGCAGACAGCTGACTGGAAAACCGAGAAACATGTTCCGGTGATTGATGTTGAGGACAGCACGGGCGAGAACGTAAAGGTGACGGCTTCGGTGGGTAAAGAGGTTTCCCACCCGAACAAAACCGAACATCACATAAGCTGGATCGAGCTTTATTTCCTTCCGGAAGATGGCAACTTCCCCTACCTCATCGGTCGCTATGAATTTGCCGCTCACGGCGCTTCGGCCGAAGGTCCCGACACCAGCGGTGTCTACAGCGCTCCAGTGGTAACAGCCGCCTTCAGTACAGAAAAATCAGGAACCCTGCTCGCTAAGTCCTACTGCAACGTTCACGGGCTATGGAGCAGCGAGACAGAACTTTCCAGCAGCTAACTGGCAACTGACAGAACAGCTTATAATTCCCGGGGTCTGAAAATACAGGCCCCGGGCTTATTTTTAAAACCAGGAACCGCGTTCCTGAAATATTTCAACAAATTTTTCTACCGAGCGATCGAAAGTCTCCTCCACATCATCCGGAAACAAGCAGGCGGGAAGCTGGCCCATCTTACGGTGATAATGCAGACAGTCGCAGCAGGTTCCTTTGCGGGGACAGGGGGAATATGAACAGTTACACATCTCCATGTTTTTTTCTATATTAGGACAACTCATCAATAACTCCTCCAATCATTTCAATTTTAAAGTGAATCAATTAAAATACTATCAAGCAAACATTGTCTGGTCAAAAACAGAACCTTTCAATGACTCCGTCATTACCGTCCCGCACTCAATCGGGAATCGTTAGTAGAAACTCTATGACTTTTCAGCAACTCCCCGATTGAGTGCGGGATGGCCCGGCAAGCCAGTTGGAATTGATGTTGATTGACAGACATGATTCAAAATCAAAATGGATTCCGGCTCGCACTGTTCTTACACATCCTTGTGTTCGCAGCATTAGCACATCCGTGTGCGTCAGAGGCCGGAATGACGGTCAAAAACAAACCCCCATCACTGTCGTCATTGCCGGGCTTGACCCGGCAATCCATTTTAAAGTTGATGTTAAAGTTGATTGACAGGTGTAATTAAAAATCAAAATGGATTCCGGGGTCAAGCCCCGGAACGACGGCCGAAAACAGAACCGGCAAGGAGAATCTGTGGATGAAATATCTGATTCTAACCCTGGTGGTTTTAAGCCAGGCCTGTTTCGGAAGCCTTTACGCCTGGAGTACGTTTGTTCCTCCCCTGCAGGAAAACTATGCGCTGAGCGCAACTGGAGGTCAGATAATTTTCGGTGGGATGATACTTACCAACACGATTATCATGATTTTGGCCGGCAAACTGCTATCACGCTGGGGACCTCGACCGCTTGTTATTGCGGGTGGTTTTTTGTTCACGGCCGGCTATCTGCTGGCCGGGTTTTCCTCCGGGAGTTTTACTTTACTTTTCCTCGGGGTTGCTGTTTTTGTGGGCTGCGGTATTGGACTTGGTTACATAACACTTTTGATAACCTGCATACAGTGGTTTCCCGATAACAAAGGTCTGGCCTCAGGTCTGGCGGTGGCCGGATTTGGCGGCGGCGCGATAGCAGTTGCCACTATTGCCGACCGAATGCTGGGAACGGGGTTTACCGTACTTCAGGTTTTCAAATGGCTGGCCATCAGCGGTGGCTCCATAATAATTATATCCGGTATTATTATTAAATCAGCTCCGGAGTCAGAAAAACCTACTTCCCGAACCGGCCGGCTGAAATTGTCCTTATTAATACAAGATCCCCGAATCTGGTCATTGTTTCTGGCAATGTTTGCCGGAACATTTACGGGACTTACTGTGATAGGTAATCTAAAACCGATTGCTCTAGTAGCAGGTTTTTCCGGCAGCGTTGCAACCTACTCCGTTGCAGTATTTGCCGCCGGTAATGCCGGCGGGAGGATTCTCTGGGGCTGGCTGATTGACATCTTTGGTAAAAAAACAATTCCTGCCGACCTGCTCCTGCTGGCCCTGGCCACCACCGGAATTGCAGCCAGTCAGACAGTGGTACTGTTTTTTTCTTCCGCTTTCCTGGTGGGACTTTGTTTCGGGGCTTCCTTTGTGATTTACGCGACCTATATTTCCGAAACATACGGGGCCAATAAAACAGCAGAAATATATCCGCTGGTATTTCTCTCCCAGGGATTATCGGGAATAGCGGGTCCGGCAAGCGGGGGGATCTCTTACGATCTCACTGGAAATTATAGCTGGGCTCTAATCATAGCCATAGCAATGACCGGGACAGCAGGTTTTTTATTTTTACTTAGTTACAGTAGTAACGGGTCACGATAATCCCCTGATCACATATCGAAGAGGCTAACTGCGGGAATATTGGGGAATGCACAAGACGGTCAAAACCAAAACATTTTTACCACAGAGAGGGACACAGAGGAAATTCAAAACATTTTAAGAGGGGAACTTCAACATCAAAAACAGGTTTAACACAGAGGTCACGGAGGAACGTCAACAGCAAATACTCGACAGGGATTTTTGTGGATTTAACTCAAAACTTATAACTCGGAACTCGCAAAAATTTAAGGTGGGCTGCTAGAAAGGCTTATTGTTTGAGGTAGTTTATTACGTCTTCGACTGTATAGGTGGGGTCCTCTTCGCTACCCAGTTCGAGATGAATTATATCATCACCGGCGGTTAATATTTTTCCCTCTACTCCCCAGGGCTGACGCTGGGGCAGACCGATGTTTGCAAACAGAGCGTTACAGAGACAGCCGCGGTTTTCAGTTGCTTCACGGCTTCCGCCCTTGGCCACATAACTTTCCGGCGCTTCAGCGGGACAACGGTGTCTGACGCGTTTCTCATCGGTGGCGTAAAGTTCACGCAAATACCCCAGATCGCAAATTCTTTTCCGCTGCCGCATTTCTTTTTTTATCCCCAGGGTTCCCTCCATTTCTACCACTTTAAAAGGAAATCCGGTTGGAGATACCCTCCCGTCGGTGCGCACCGTTATATTACCGCGATGAATCTCACGTATTAACTTCTTTTTCGTTTCTGAAGGATAATTGGATTCTTCGGTCAGGGAAAAAACAGAACCCACCTGAATACCGGCCGCTCCCTGCTTTTGCGCTTCGCGCAGATTTTCCGGGGTTCCATAACCACCGGCCAAATAAAAAGGGTAACCCAGTTTCGCTATTTTCTCCAGATTGGCTTTATCCCGTTCATCATATACGGGATCACCAATTTTATCATACTGCTTATTACGCGGCGGAGCATTGTGACCACCGGCGATCGGACGTTCAACAATCCAGCCGTCTATCGTTCCTTCCGGCAGCCGATGGTCCAGTATACGAGCCAGACCGTCTGAGGAAACTATGGGAAAAAAAGCAGGTTTCTCCATCGGAGTGGGATTATTAACAAGATCGGCCGGGTTTAGCTCATAATAGAAGGATTTATCTGTTTCCAATTCGGAAGTGTCAACATCAAGTTTAAGCCGGGCTTTGTCTCCCCGGGCAAGATTAACAAGCTGTTCGGCCTCTTCGTTGGGAATGCCGGCTCCCATCAATATCCAGTCAACACCGGCCAGCATTGCTCCATAAAAAGCCGCCAGAATATGGCGTTTTAATTTCGCCATCAAATTCATCGCTATTATACCGTCATGGCCCTGCTTGGCCATATATACCTCACTGAAAACAGCAGCACTCAAAACCCGCTGCATCCAGACCGGCTTATCGCAGCCATGAATAGGAAGTAGGACAAAGGGAACATCCTCATCAATTCCCCCCTCTACATAATATTTATCAATTATTTCATCTACTATTTCTTGATCAGGATATTGTTTGAGCGCCTCAATTCTATTTTCCGGATCACCAAGCTGCAGCTCGCGCACCATTACAGTATCCAGACAGATGCCGGAAATTGTTCCGACTTCTCCAAGCTCGGCTACACGGCGGGCCATACGCCAGCCAGAAACATCAATACCCATGCCACCCTGAATTATTTCGGGATAGTTTTGCACTTTTTTAGTATTCAGTGTTCTCACAACCTGTTTTATTATGAAAAATCAAATATTTTTCCTAACACCGGTATTATAACAGATGGTTACGTCTTGTAGAATGGTGTAAATTGCCTTTGTGTCCGAGCAGATAATTGA
>CAYTSZ010000168.1:4523-4848 GCA_964440635.1 uncultured bacterium | reverse complement strand
AAATCATCCAGCTCATCTACCTTAACGCTGCGATTACCCAGCTCAACCTGCGAAACCGCCGAGCGCGAAATCCCCACAGCGGACCCGAGCTGCTGCTGGCTGATGCCCGCTTTTTCCCGCAAGCGCTGAATTCTCTCCCTAACTTCTCCTGCAAGACTCATCATAATCGCCCCTCTCTAAATCTCCACCCAGCTTCTATATCGCCCCCGTCCCTCGGTTAAGCTTACTGTTCCAGGCGCTTTAATATATCTGCAAATGAATCTGTTTCTTAATCCAGATTTTCTTTTTTACAAAATTCAACCATCTCTTCATCGGAACGAACGGG
>CAYTSZ010000168.1:0-4513 GCA_964440635.1 uncultured bacterium | reverse complement strand
AATCCCGGTAACACTCATATAAAGTTAAAAAAATAAACCCCTATAATCGTATGAATTTAACCTTGAAAGAACAGGAACACCGGAAGAAAACTTTAACTATTTGAAACCCGGTTTACTAAACAACTAATCCTCCGAGGTGTTACTTAATACATAATCAACCTACGTCCCGGGAGGGCTAAACCCGCGTAAGAATCTCAAATCTCAACCTCCGTCCCGGATTTCAAGGATGAAGGTGATTACAAGCTAATTAAATTTAACCCTGATTTTCAAGAGGGTGAATTTACACATCATTTGGGGCTTAACTGCACATAAAAACGTAAATCGTAGTGTCTGACCCTTAATAATTAAAACAGTTGCCGCTGGTTTTGTTTACTGGCCCATTCTCGCACTTTCGCAGTGTCGTCCTGTAAAGCCCTATCCCTTTCTTCCCAAAACTTTTCCGGGTATATATCACGCATAACCCTGTAGGCCATTTGCCGCAAACCACTTCGCCGGTGACGGGTCCCTTTCTGCAGAATTTCCAGTCGTTGCTCCTGGGAAAGACTGTCAGATTCCGTTTCAATCCAGCGCAAAACCCCCGACGGAAGACACTGGTTTACCTTGTGATTGGCCTTTTCATACGCCTGGATCCATTCTATGGCCTGTTCGAACGGGTCCTGTTTGAATTGAAGTATGAGGGGGATAAGCATACTCACCCGATTTCCAAACGAATGTAACTCGGCATAAATGGGTACAGTTTCAAACTTACCATGACAAAACAAGTTAGAATTCACCCCGGGGACATCCGAAAAATAGGACTGAAACTTTTTCCATAAATGACAATGAACTTGTCCCCGGGAATCTTTCCCCAATACAAATTCAGGTTTAAAATACCCGAGAAAGATCAAATCTTCCAATATACTCGCAAATCTTTGACCCGGACAACTGTTTTTTAACTCATCCCGCAAAATATTCACAGGTTTTTCAAGCGATTTATGTCCAATGCTTGATTCCTCTAAAATCCCCATGAATAACATACATATTTTAAACGGATCACCCAACAGGGGGCCAGCTTCTCGCACCAACTCTTCACGCGATTTCTTCTCTTTTATCGTTTTTATCACCCGGGGAATTTGCTCAGTAATCGAATCAAAATATGACCGGGAGGGAAGGCTTAACCTCAATCTTTCATCGGGGGGCACGGGAAACTCGTGCCGGGATGGGGGCGGATTCTCGACGATTGTTTGCAACAGGGGGCGCAGGGGTTCTGGTATAATTTCGTTAGTGGTCGATTCATCAATCCTGTTCGGATAAACAGCACCACAGGCATGGAGAAGATGCAGGGACCAGCCCGGAGACTCCGGCGATAGGTGAAAATAGTCCCAATCATGCCCTGCAAATACCTTTTCCATAGCCTGAGAAGTGCACTGTGCCGATTCTCTGAGAATACGCTCGACCTGTTTTATCGCCTTATTAGGAAGTGACTGAAAAACATCGCGCCAGTATCCAACGTTCTCCAGTTTTCCGGCTAACGCTCGGGTGGATATCTTTTTTTCCGCCTCACATAAGTTGGTATGGAATTGCTTGATCCGGTTTAACCATTTATCGGGCACCCGTTCCCATACGGTTGACAAGTCCATATCTTTACGAAAACGAAACATCTCGGTGTCGGCAAAACGGTTAAAAACAATCGATTCAGTAGGTTCATACGGGTTCCAAAATAACATCGTCATAGCTCCTTGTAGAAACCTTAAATTATAAAACCAGGTTGATCTTGTTTATTAACAAAAGATGTTTTTTTGATCGAATTTATCATAGAAATTCCCGATTAGAACCGGGTTCAAAGTCATCTGATTCATTTCATTTTTGTCAAGCCATCGTTGCATACCCTGACGACTGAATCCGTTAAATTCGTTCAGAGTGCCCTGAGAATCACACCGCTCTCGGAGCAGGTCTTCGCTGCCATAAGAAACACAATCCCCTCAATATACATCTATAAAAAGGGCTGTCCTTATGGTGTAAATATGTTCGCTTGACTAACAGGAATTTTTTTACCGAAACTCCTGCTGAATTAGATATCCATTTCAGACATCTGAGCCTGCAAATCTTCGGGTATAAGGGCAATCTTCCTTTCCATATCCGCCCGTGTGCCCGTGTGTAATAAACCAAAAAACTGTAAACGTCCCGGAACAGTCCGAGGCTGGTTGTAATACCAGTAAACAGAATCCTCTGTTTCCGGTCCGAATTTATCCACCAGCTCCTCGTATAAAACTTCACCGTTCTTTGTCATAAGCCAACGCAGGCATTCAATTTCCTCCGGTTTAAGTTCATCATTGATTATGTCCGCACAATTTTTTCGAATATAACCGGCCAGTTTTTCAGCAAGCTCGTCTTTTCTGTAATTTCCGTAATTATTAATCTGAAAATACCGGGCAGTACCAGACAAACGATCTTTCACATGATTGGCCAGTAAGTCTTCAAGTGACATTCCGGGCTCAACAGCCACAGATAAATACTTGTCATGTTTTTTCCGCCTGTTTTCACTCTGTTCTTCAACAAATGATTCCGGCAAATCCTTACTGTCAAGCTCCGTCAGCATACGCACATTTTCAAGGTGTTCTCTAATCACCGGGTGATCCGGAGCGTATTCAAGCGCCTTTTCCAGCCACTGTTCTGCCCCGGTATAATTTTCTGCGATGGTCTCTATTTCCCCCTTCAACCAGGCAAAAAGCATCCGATCTTCGTCCCTACTCATTATTTCCAGATTAAATTTTTCGAGCAGATTGCTCGCCTGATCCGGCTGATTCTGCTGCATATATAAACCAACCCGGTTTAGATAACATCGTATCGGGCCGCCAAGTTCCATGGCTTTATCCATGTGTTTGGCCGCTTTATCATGCTGATTGGTGGAACGGTAAACGTTCGCCAGGTTCATGTGAAATTCAGGTATATCTTCCTTCTCGGCTATCAGCTCAAGATAAAGCCGTTCCGCTTTCTTAAATTGCTGGTTCTGCTTCAACTCCAGGGCCCGATAGAATTTATCCGCCGCTTCCTCCGGCACCTGGCTTTCCCGCTGCAGATGAATTTTCTTCAGCTTCCCATTTATGTAAATCTCAACTTCGTCCCATGGTTTGATCTGCCCCCGGTCTACCAGGACATTTGCCGCCTCGAATTTTACTCCGTCAGACAGCTCCGGCAGCTTGAGGATTGAAAACAAAAATTCATCCACCCAGGGATCCACGGCAAAAACCAGGGAGGCTACAAGCTTTTCCGGCAAATCCCCCGGAGTCTCCCAGACCGAATAAACAAGCATCGGCCGGGTAATAGTTCTGTCAAAATCCTCGAAATCTTCCGGAAAAATGGATTCTCCAGTCCCGGGCCAGAGATCAAATTTGAACGTAAATTGAGGAATTTTACCTTCTTTTATAAGATTCAAGGAAGTAAGTATAAATTGCGAGGCACTGGTTTTACCCTCCAGTTGCTCAGCTCTTCGCAGATGTTTTTCTGCCAGATCAAATATATTTTGATTTGCGTAGCTTATGCCCAGTCCGTAATTAACAATAAAATTATCCTCGTAGTTAAGATTTTTTTCCTTCAGTTTCTCACACAGGAACGTGGCTTCTTCATATTTTCCCACCGCCGCCAGCGTTTCAAGTAGTTTGGTTCGATGTCCGGCGGGATACTGCTGGCCAAATACCAGCTCGTGAGCCTTCTCAAAATACTGGCGGGCTTCCTTCGTCCGGTTCAAACGCTCACAAGCCACTATGCCGAGACAATGGGCAAAAAGGTTATCGGGATCGATCCCCAGGGACCTTTGAACATACCCGAGCATCTTAATAAAATTTCCTTCCGCCTGCTCAACCAGCGCCATATTATTCCAGAGTTCGGGCCGTGGACCTTGCCTGGCCAGAGCCTCCTCCATTTTTTCACGCGCACGGTCAAAATTCTGCTGCGAAAGAGCCCTGTTGGCTTCTTCGGCCGGATCCTTCGGTGTTTTGGTATCACCCTGTTGCTCCGGTTCCACGCCCGGGAAACGAATTACATTTTCCAGACCTGCAAACGGCTCGATCTGCTTCCCGGTTTCATTTTTATTCAAACAACAATACTTATATTTTTTTCCAGATCCACAAGGACAGGGATCATTTCTTCCTATGTCTTTTCCCATGTTAACTTTCCTTTCATCTTACGACTCTACCGATCACTCAACTTAAAGTATATAAAGATATTATCAAAAAAAGCGGGCTGAAGGAAATGATAATTCTGATGCTCTACGCCGTACTGCTCGACAGATTGTTAAGGTGATTTTTCGTTTTTTAACAGAAAAACGTAAATATGTACCCTATTCCAAACACTCTACTCAAAAGGAGGAAAAAATGGCCGCTTAACTAATAAAGTTCTTGAAAAATTATATGGGAAGTTCCCAGATTTCAAATGTAAACAATACTTAACAAATGGCTTATTGATTTTTCCGGCAAAATGCAGTATATTATTAGTCGCAGGTCGGCGCGGGATTACCGGAAGGTCACTCAAAAAG
>CAYTSZ010000167.1:0-4860 GCA_964440635.1 uncultured bacterium | reverse complement strand
AATTACTACAAATGAGCATAATATAGACTTGCAAGAAAAAGAATAGTCTTTTTCCTTGAAACCGGCCGAATAGACGGTCTTGTACATGTAACTTCTGGCTCTTCCCATTGTCCAGAAATATTGCAAAACCTATATCTTCCCACAGTTAAAGAACAAGGCTTTATTTAAAAATACATTAAGAGTCTAAAACATAGAATTATACACTTCTCCGCATAAAATTGTTTGTTTCAGATCGAATTATGAATAAGCGCCAGTAAATAATACCGGTAAAGTTGTTACCAGCTATATTTACTTTGAGAAATATGTTTTTTAATATTCTTCGTACCAATCCAGACTTTCATGTTCGATTCAATGTTTATCAGTTCCATGTCAACTTTGTAATTGACTACCTGCTGGCCCTGCCAGCGTTGTTTCTGGGCGTGAAACACACCCTGTAACATAAAATCAGCACCTTTTTCGTTGGCCAGACGTGCGGCGCTTTGCATGGATGCGTGCTGGGCCTGATCTCGTTTTTCGGAGCGAAGTGCTTCTCTTTCCTCTGCCATGGCCACGAAGTTTACTCGGCCGGAGTTAATAAGTTCTCGTTCCAGGTCTTTAGTAAAAGTTTCTGTGGGTATATGTTCGGAACTTTTGTTTCTGAAGAGTCCTACAATCACCGTGGGTTTTTTATTATTTTTTTGTCTGAATTGTGGTAACCACGGTCGGTTCAAACAATCCGATACCATTTTCTGAGCTACCATTCGGGAATCAGAATCATTCCATTCACCGGTCAAATCCACCGTTTTATTTGGATCCAGGCGACTGACCTGGGGTTGCCGGGGAGCGCAAGAAGTGATAGGTAAACTTAAGGCAACGACAAGAATTATAGCGACAATACGTTTCATCTTTATTCCTCCTAAAAATTTTAGTTTTTTACAGTTTGCCATTAAAAATAAGAAAAAGCAAATAGTATTTCGTCGTATTGTTTAATGAACAGAAAACAACTGATCATTTGCCTAAACCGGTTTCTCTGTTTGCGTGATAGTTTTTTAAAGCCACATAGGGATCCAGACTGTATTTTTTAAGATCGCGATATTGCTTAAGGTAACCTTGGGCGCTGTTTATATTTTTCAGCCCGCTCGTGTAAAGACTGGTTTTGCTGTCTGTGTGATTGAGAGGATTTAGAAAGCTATCACCGGCCATCCCGGTTGTCCCCCGAAGCGATGTCCCCCCCGCCACAGGCCAGACTATGTAAAAACCGGACCCGACGTGCCAGCGGGCGAGGGTCTGGTTTAAACTATGTGGTGCTGGCCCGGGTTCATCGTCCACCACATCAAACAGTCCGGCCAGGCCAAAAGTGGAATTCACTGTAAAACGGGCAAAAGCGGTATGGGCATCGGAACCCTCTCCCTGGAGGATTGAGTTTACGAAATAAACCGGTTCCTTAAGATTAGAGAAAAAATTACTGAGCGAATTACGGATACCCCGCGTGGTAACAGACCTGTAGCCCCGGCTGACAGGAACCATTATTTTTTCATAAAAGAAATCATTGAACGTAAAAACTGCCCGGTTATAGGGTTCGAGGGGGTCCGGGAGTGTGGCTCTGGTTTTTTGTTCCTGTTCTTTTTCGAAAGGGTCTGCGAACGGGTCTTTGAATTCTGATTGTATTTCGGGTTCATTTTGTTGGCCCAGAGCGGGTGTGAAGAAAGTAAATAGGGGCAGCAGGCAAAAAATCAGAAAATATATGATTAAACGCGAATATATTTTCATCGGATCATTCTTTTTTCTCGGTCAGAGGCACGATAGTATCATCTCTTTGAATTTTGCCGGGATCATCCTGGAAGTTTTTTATCTTTTCTCTGAGACGTTTTATAAGTTCCTCGATCGGATAGTTGGTTAAAATCTCATTGAACTGGCTGCGGTAGTTTTGAATCAGGCTGTTTCCTTCAATTTCAAGATCGTATATTCGCCAGTTTTTATTTCTTTTCACCAGCCGGTAATTAATTTTAAATTTCATTTTTTCTCCGTCATTGTCAACCCGGGCTTCGGTGGAAATCTGGGCGTAATTGCCTTTGAGTTCCTCGCCGATCATCGTGATTTTAGGAATGAAGGTATCTCCCGGATTTTCAATCAGGGAGCGGGTGAAACGATCGACGTACATATTTTCCAGTAAAGTTTTGTAAAGTTTTACCAGTTCGTCCAGTTGCTCTTTTTCTATCCCCCTGGCGTGTGAGCCAAGGGAACGCAGCGTCATTTCCTCAAAAGCAAACGCCGGTTCAATGATATGGCGGAGTTTTTGTGTTAAAGTGTCGTAGCGATCATCGCTATGAAATTTAGTGTCGGAAAGAAGTTCCAGAACCTGGTTAGTCTTTTCTTCAATAAGTTTTCCGGGGTCAGATTTTAGTTCTGCCTGTGAATAAGCGGGCAATGTCCAGAATAAAAACAAAGCCAGTAAAGTGGGGGCCAAAAATATTTTTCTCATCGGGATTCCTCCGGTCCGCCAAAAATAAATTTCCCGATAACTTCTTCGAGAATAAGTGGAGATTCGGTTTCCCTGATGACTGCGCTGCCATCCTTGGGGAGGTTCATGGGGAGTCCGCCGGGAGACAGGTAGACATATTTCGACCCAAGTAATCCCTGGGTGCGGATACTGGCGATAGTGTCTTCGGGTAGCTTCAGGTCATAATCAATCATCATGATTACCCTGGGTTGAAAATTGTCCAGTTTGATCGAATGAACTTGTCCGACAGGGATACCCAGGAGTTCCACCGGAGTATCCTTTTTAAGACCGGTCACATTGGAAAAACTGGCCTCAACCCGGTAACGTTTTACTCCAAAAATATTTACATTTCCAAAGGAAACGGAGAGATAGGCGAGACAGGCGAAACCGATTATCATAAAAATACCAACTGCGAGATTAGTTTTATTCAATGTTCAAAGCCTCCAGCGGACCCCGCGTGGCTTCGGCAACAAATCTGTTGACCGTCGGCTGATCGGAATCCATGAAATGTTCCGGTTTATCACAAGCAATTATTTTACCCTCGTCAATCATTGCCACTCTGTGGGCAATGGGAAAAACTTTTTCAAAATTATGGGTGATTATTACAGCTGTAAAACCAAGGCCCTCGTGAATATTATATATAAGTCTCAAAATCGAATTACTAATCAGGGGATCAAGCCCCGTTGTCGGTTCATCAAAAAAGATAATTTCCGGTTCAAGAATCAAGCAGCGGGCAAGTGCCGCTCTTTTTCTCATACCACCGCTCAATTCTGCCGGGTATTTGTCACCGGCATCAAGCATATCAACATTTTTTAATTGGGCATCAACTTTATTCTGTATTTCTGTTTCGGTCTTTTTGCTCTTTTCCCGCAGGGGAAAAGCAAGGTTTTCCCGGACAGTCATTGAATCGAAAAGCGCCCCCGATTGGAAGAGCATCCCGATTGAATCGCGCAGGTCGCTCAATTCGCCACCCTTTATTGTATGAATATTTTTTTGTTTTATCAGTACCTCTCCACTGTCCGGGGACATCAGTCCTACGATGTTCTTCAAAAGGACTGATTTGCCGGCACCACTGCTGCCCAGAAGAGCTATTATTTCGCCGTCTTTTATTTCAAGGTTGATTCCTTTCAAAACCTCTATCCCGGCCAGCGATTTATGGAGATCGGTAATTTTAATCATTATTTAATAACCTCAGCCGGTAAACATGATAGATGTCATGATGTAATCAAAAACCAGGATTAATATACTTGATAAAACCATTGATTCGGTGGCCGCTTTGCCAACGCCTTCAGCTCCGTGGCCTGTATAGTAACCTTTGTAGCAGCTTACCCAGGCAATAATTCCGCCGAAAACAAGCGATTTTATTGCTCCGTTTATAATATCAACCACAGCCACAAATTCAATTATACCGCTGTAATATGAACCCGGAGAAAGGCCCAGCAGTCCGCTTGAAATAACAAATCCCCCGGTGATGCCCACGACGTTAAAAAAAGCGGTCAGCAGGAATACAGAGATAATGCTGGCCAGAAAAATAGGGGCCATCAGATAGCGAAAAGGATTCAGGTTCATAATTTTCATAGCATCAACCTGTTCCGAAATCTGCATAACTCCGAGTTCTGAAGCAAGGGCCGTGCCCGCTCTTCCGGCAACCATCAAAGCGCAAACCACCGGCCCCAGTTCTCTGATCAGTGAAAGAGAAACCACAGTTCCGGTTCGTGCCCCGGCGCCGAATTTAACCAGTTGGTAATGTATCTGCAGACCGAGCACGGCGCCGGTAAAGGCAGCTATTAAAAGGATAAGTCCCATAGAGCTGGAACCGATCTGATAAATACGTTTAATAACCAGGCTAAACTTAAAAGGAGGGGTAAAAATAGTCACCACTGTTTTTACCAGAAACAAACCAAACCGCCCGAGGCGATTTAAGCTTCGTATACCGAACCCGCCTAAATTTTCAATCCGGCGCAACAAAAACATAAACAATCACATCTCTGGAAAATAAATCAAATTTGTTACAATGTTATTAATTATAGTAGAAAACTATAAAAATATCATCTGTTATCTTAGTAATTTTTATCAAGAAGATGACAGAACCTCCAATAGTTTATTATTACCGCCTGGCACTCAATCGGGGAGTTGCTGAAAAATCACAGAGTTCCCACTGATAGCTCCCGATTGAGTGCTGGACCGGTATGACAGCGCCGGGGATTTTTGACCGTCATTCCGGCCTCTGACGCACACGGATGTGCTAATGCTGCGAACACAAGGATGTGTAAGAACAGTGCGAGCCGGAATCCGGGATGTTGGGCTTTAGTCGCTGGTTAAAAGTCAAAGGCAAGAACCACTGGATACCGGGTCAAGCCCGGTATGACAGCAAAGGCAAG
>CAYTSZ010000166.1:0-4871 GCA_964440635.1 uncultured bacterium | reverse complement strand
GTCTTGATTCACTGTCCGTCTGCTGAAAACGCACCGGTTCTTCTTTCTCCTCGTGCAAAAATATCAGATGCATAAGCAGGCCGATAATAATACTGAAAATAACAGCCCCCAGGGCACGGGCTATCCCGAGTTTCAACCCCAGAACCCGGGCGGTTAAAATGATTGCAAGCACATTTATAGCCGGCCCGGAATACAAAAATGCAGTCGCAGGACCAAGACCGGCGCCGGTTTTGTAAATCCCGGCAAAAAGAGGCAAAACAGTGCAGGAACAAACCGCCAGCACCGAACCGGAGACCGAGGCCACGCCATAGGCCAGTATCTTATTGGCTCCGGGCCCCAGATATTTTATAATCGCATCTTTATTTAAAAACACCGCCACAGCGCCGGCAATAAAAAAAGCAGGAAGCAAACAGAGAATAACATGCTCACGCGCATACCAGCGGGCCAGACGCAGGGCATCTATTACGGCCTCATTAAATGTTTGAATATCAACCGGCAAAAAATAAATAAACAAAAATATAGCGGTCATATAAAGACCATTTTTCCATCTGTTTTTAATTCCCATCATCCTGTCTCCTTTTTGTTAATGAAAAAATTATCTCCGGCGGCAAACAACAAATTAATCCCTGGCTTCAATTACCTCATCCACACATTTAAAAAAGTTCATCACACAGGGCATTTCCAGGCTGTAGAACATAGTAGTCTGTTCTCTCTCAACACTAACAATACCCACATTTTTTAAAACCGAAAGATGACGCGAAACTGTCGAAATATCAATTCCGAGCTGCTCTGTAAGATAACTCACACTGCGGGGCTTATCAGACAGCAAACGAACAATCAAAAGACGATTCTCATTCGCCAGCGCCTTAAACACCGCCTCCTGTTTTTTTAGTTCACCTTCAACGACAGACATAATATCAACTCCCTCTTTTTATTTGTATATTATGCCAAATAGACAAACATAAGTCAATAACATTTTTATATACTGAACAACCCGAACATTTGGAAAATTTTCCAAATGTTCGGAGGACAAACAATAAAAGGGCAGGTTTCGCGAATGTTTACTGTTGGCACCGGGCGGGGAGAATGATGCTGTTTACGATAGTTTTTCTAAGGTGACAAACAACGTCAGAACATCGGCGAGAGGTTTCATAGTGTTAGAAATTAGCCGGCGGACTGCCCTCTTCGGTGCGTATGGAACATAGGTCTTTTTCAAGAACTTCATCAATTTTTTTCAACAGCGGCTGGTCTGTTTCGTCCTTATTTTTCAGTTGCTCAACAGTTTCTGTTAAAACCTGCGGCTTACTGCGGTAAAAAGTCCACTGCCCCACCCGCAGTGATTCCACCAGCCCTTCATCAAGCAGCCGCGACAGATGCTGGGAAATCGCAGACTGGGAAACATCAAGCAGCTCCACAAGTTCACAGTTGCACAGCGGCTGTCTGAGTAAAAAAATGAAGATCTGCAGGCGCAGATCATTACCCAGCGCTTTGAAAACTTTTGCTACTGAAGATATGTCATCCATATTAAAAACCTTTCCAGAATTTTTTCAGGGCACTACAAGTATATGATGTTTACTGTGCCTGCTCAGAGCAATGGGCGTACTGCCCAGCAGTTTCTCGGACAATTCTGATAAATCAGCCGCAATTAATATTTTCCCAAACATCTTTTTAACCCCTTTCGGTGGAAGTGTTTACAACGGGTTGAACCTCTTCAGTCGGAAACCAGTGCCTGGTTTTATTGGCAAAACGGACCAGGGCCAGCATCAACGGCACCTCTATCAATACGCCAACAACCGTCGCCAGCACAGCCGGATCATTGATACCGAATAACGTGATTGCCGCCGCTACAGCCAGTTCAAAAAAGTTGCTGGCCCCTATCATGGCCGCCGGCGCAGAGACCTGGTGCCTTATTTTCCATAGTTTACACCAAAAATAAGCAATACTGAATATAAAAACTGTTTGAATCGTAAGTGGGATAGCTATCAAAAAGATATGCAGAGGCTGGCGCAAAATTATCTCTCCCTGCAGAGAAAAAATTAAAACAAGTGTCAACAACAGCCCGGTCATTGTCAGGGGACGCAGTGCGCGCAAAAAACGCTGTTCAAACCAGTTGCGGCCCAGGTGTTTTATCAGCAGAACCCGGGACAGATACCCGGCGGACAGCGGTATAACAATAAACAGAATAACCGACAAAATCACTGTCTCGTAAGGAACCGGTATCCCGCCGACTCCCATCAAAAAAGCGACCAGCGGCGCATAAGCAACCATGAGCACCAGATCGTTAATTGCAACCTGAACAAGGGTATAGCCGGGGTCTCCGTCGGTCAGATAACTCCAGACAAATACCATAGCCGTGCAGGGAGCCGAACCGAGCAAAATAGCCCCGGCGACATACTGCATCCCGACCTCATCGCTTATCCACGGCGCAAACAGGTAACGCAAAAACAGCCAGGCGAAAAAATACATTGTAAACGGTTTAATCAGCCAGTTTGCTGTCAGTGTAACAACCAGGCCTTTCGGCTGGCGGCCGGCATTTACAATACTGGAAAAATCAACCTGGACCATCATCGGATAGATCATGAACCATATCAAAATGGCAATCGGCAGATTAACTTCATAATATGTAAACTGCCCCAGCCAGCCGGGTATCACCGGTAAAAACTGGCCGATGGCGATACCGACAACAATACACACCGCCACCCATCCGGACAGATAACGCTCAAAACAGCTCATTTTTTTCTCTTTATCAGAATTACTACAACTCTGCTCAGTCATCTTCAAACCTCCCGATTGTATTTTTTCGATACACAGATAAGAATATCATAAATTACTTATCTGAAAAAACTCCATCCTTTTCTTCAAAACCTTCCCGTGGTCATCCCGGCCTCCAATCCGCAATCAAAATTATTTTGCTCTTTGAGATTTATTATTTAATCTTGCTCTCCTGTTCTCACGCTCTGTGGCTCTGGATTTCACGGTTAATTCAGCACTCAATCGGAGGCCACCAGTTGAAACTCTATGTCTTTTTCAGCTAATTTACGATTGAATACTGGAAGGCCATCACACAACTTGGAAGGTTATGAATATAATTTTCTGAAGATTGATAGTTTACTAAAAAAAATATATGATAATCTTTTGTTGCTTTAATAATCGATACTGGAAGGACGAACTATAATTATGACATCTAACCTGGGTCTCGAAAAAGAATCTGAATCTATATATCAGCTTTTACAAAACGGGCCGGACATGGTGGTTATAACTGATTATGACGCGCAGATAATTGCCATTAATAAACGTGCGGTTGAGGTTACCGGTTTTACTGCTGACGAGGTTATAGGGGCAAATCCCAATTTATGGAACTCCGGGCGTCAATCAGAAAATTTTTACAAAAATCTATGGGATACAATAAAATCCGGTGAGATATGGGAGGGCTCTTTCTGTAATCGAAAGAAAAATGGTGACCTTTTCTGGACCCATGCCATAATTGTGCCGATTTTTGATGATCAGGGTAAAATTATTAAGTTTGCCTCCGTGCACGATAATATAACCAAACAACACCGGCTGCGCGAACGACTGCGGGCAACAGTAGATACCACAGGCAGCGCCATAATAACGATGGACAGTGATGGAGTCATCGAGGATATTAATTCCGCCGGATTATCCATGTTTGAATGTTCCAGGCAGGACGTGGTTAATAAGAAAATCAGGATTATTATGCCAGAGACTTACAAAAAGATTAGCGACTACAAAAAAACTGGTAATTCCGAGATCATCAAAGGCAGAGACGAAGACACTGTTAAAACTCGGGCTGGCTTAGAATTTCCCGCCGATGTAGAGATTAATGAATTTGAAACTGACACCGGACAGAAGTTTGTGGCTATTGCCATTGATAGAACCGAAGAAGTTAAATATCGTAATAAAATCGAGCAGTTGAATGCCCGCAAAGACCAGGAACTTGAAATCGGCAGGGAAATCCAGCAGGAACTTCTTCCCGATTATAATATAGACCTCGACCTATACGAAATCGGTTTGAAATACAAACCTTCTACTGAACTTGGCGGGGACTTCTATAACTTTTTTAATTTCGAAGAGAACGATAAAACACTTATCTGTCTTGCCGACGCCGCCGGACACGGAGTTCCGGCCGCTCTTCTGAGTACACTTTTCAAAGCGCAGTCTGACCTGGTCTTAACTGACTCAGAAAATCTATCCGAATCGATATCCATACTGAATCAGCGGTTGAATGAGCTATTACCCAAAGGAAAATTCATCAGCACATTTTTCCTGCTTCTGGATCATAAAGACAGGGAAATTGAATTTTTTAAGTGCAGCCAGGAACCCGGACTGTTACTGAAAAGCGACGGTGAACTTAAAACCCTGGAAACAGGGGGAGTTTTACTGGGAGCTTTCGAGCAAAGTTTTTTGTCAGACGGAGATTTTTTCTCATCGAAAAAATTATTCCTGAAAAAGGGCGAACGGATTATACTCTACACCGACGGGGTGACAGAGGCAGAAAATCCCGAGGGCGCTATTTTTGGTGAAAAACGGTTTTACAACATCATTAATGAATATAAGGCTCTTAAACCGAATGAGTTTTCTGACAGAGTATTATCGGATGTCCAGGAGCATGCCCAATCCAAGCAGCTGGACGACGATTTTTCCATAATTGCCATCGACGTAAACTGAATTTTTTTATTGATCGAGACGACAGAATTACTATATATGCAAATGGTGTTACTGAAACCAAAAATAGAGCCGGTGAAATTTCCGGCGGTAATAAATTCAATCAGCTACTTTTATATTTTAAACGGCAGGCACCGAATTTTTTTGAACATGTTTTGGTGTCAACCCAGGAACACAAAGGTTCAGAG
>CAYTSZ010000165.1:0-4881 GCA_964440635.1 uncultured bacterium | reverse complement strand
ATAAGTTGTCCGGTATTTTTATTGTCCAGTAATGAAATTTTGAAGTAAATTAAATTGAAAGGTTGATACATTATGCGTAAAGCGTTGCTTGTTTTTCTTGCTGTCGTTTTACTTGTTGGTTGTGGTGCCGACGCGGTGAAGTTTCGTTTGCAGCCACGGGAAGGTGATGAACTTAGATATGAATTGGATATGGAAATGACGATGAAACAGATGATGATGGGAACTACAATGACCACCCATCAGAACCAGATTGTTGGTTTTGATCAGCGCATTCTTGAGGTAGAAGATGACGGGACGATCAGCCAGGAGATGGAATATACCAGAATGGCCATGGATATGTCCATGGAAGGACCTGATGGGAATGAAGTTTTTTCAAGTCATTACGATTCTGAGCAGCCGGAAGATTCTGATCAGCAGTTTAAAAATTTAGGCAAAATAGTCGGAGTAACCACAAAAATGAAAGTTTCCCCTACCGGAGAAATTCTTGAGATTTCTGGCTGGGATGAAGCCGTGGACAAGATTCTGGCTGATCTGCCTACGGAAACGAAAGCGCAGTTTAAAGATGTGTTTGGTGAAAAAGCAATGATGGGCTGGATGTCGGAAATCAACGCCTCCTATCAGAGTGATCCTGTGTCTGTAGGGGATACCTGGATGGTTGAACATGAACTTCAAAAACCTTTCCCCATGCGCCTGGAGACCGATATCAAGCTGGCCGGTATTAATTCTGACAATTATGAACTTCATTATCAGGCACAATTGTCATCGCCAGAAGAAGGTGGAGCATCTTTTGATTTCGGCCCAATGCCGATGACTATGGATCTGTCCGGAACAGCCACCGGGAAGATTTTTCTGGACCGAGAAACACATCTGGTAACCGGCATGGAAAGCAACCACGAATACGAAGGTGTGCTCAAAATGGATATGAGTGAAATGGAGAATCGTCCGTCCCGGATGCCAGAAACAATGGAAATTCCCGTAGAAATAACCCAAAAACAAAAACTGGGAGGTAAATTTCTCTGACACTTTTAGTGTATTTAAAATTCTCCCGAAATAAGGACATATTATGAGCCCCAAAAATAAGCCGGGATTTTTTAGAAGGATTATTAATGCTTTTTTCTACTCATTGAAAGGTCTTGCCGCCGTTTTTAGGAACGAGGCCGCTTTTCGTCAGGAACTCCTTCTAATAATCCCTCTTGTACCCTTGGCCGTATTGTTTGAAAAAACAGGTTCGGGTCGTGCGCTGATGATCAGCAGTCTGTTTTTAATTCTGATTTTAGAGCTTATAAACTCGGCTGTCGAGGCGGTTGTTGACCGTTTCGGGAGCGAGTGGCACGAGCTTGCCGGACGCGCAAAGGATATGGGTTCGGCCGCCGTATTGCTTGGTTTCGTAAACGCCTTAGTGGTCTGGATTTTTGTTTTAACATAACGTTTACCATTCCGGACGAACAAAATTAGTTCAACTTAACCTGAACTAATTTTGTGATTTTTTTCTCTTCAGGATTATAATCTGTTATTAATAATAATAACTTCATTATTTAGAAAAGGATTTAAATCCTTTTATTCATACCAGAGGATCTTACCGCGGGGTCAGGAAGACTTTACTTTTTTTATTTCCAGGGTTTCTCCGTCGCCTGTGTATTTTTTTCCGAAGTGGCGGATTACAGGGAGGGAAATTAGCAGTAAAATTGCGCCGCTTATAATCCCGTTCATTTCTGCGGATAGAGGTAGAAGTTTTAAATTGTATCCGAAGTAAGTTCCTGCGCTGAAGAAGAACAGCGGGAGTACAAACAGAATAAAAGCTGTTCCCCACATTATGCCCTTGCGGGGGGATACTTCCAGGGTGTCGCCCGGTTTTATTTCCATGTTGAGTGGCTTTTTTACTGTTGCTTTTCGGCGGCCGGCAACCGCGCAGGCCAGGCTGTCGCATTCTTCGCAGTGTTCGGGTTGTTCCATGTTTAAAGTAATTTTATCGTCCTTTACTTCTTCAACATTGGCAAGGACCATTAATCTTCATTTTCCAGGTAGGATATTGCGCCGGTGGGACATTTTTCTACCCCGGCATCGCATTCGTCTGTTTTAGTGTGATCAACTACTGCCAGATTTCCTTCCATTTCCACACCGTCACAGAGCCTGGCACACAAACTGCAGCCTATGCAGGCCACCTCGCAGGCCTGGCGGGCTTTTTTGGTGTCATCCTGGGATTTGCACCAGACAAAAAGTTTATGTTCTACGTTATGCAGTTCAAACAGATCGCGGGGGCAGGCCTCCACGCATGCTCCGCAGGCCACGCAGTTTTCTTCGCTGACAACCGGCAGGTCGTTATCGTTTATATACAGGGCCTCAAAATCGCAGGCTTCCACACAGTCACCAAACCCCAGGCAGCCGTAGGTGCAGGCTTTGAAACTCGCTCCCACCTCGCCGGCAGCCGCGCAGGTTTTAATTCCTCTGTAATTACCTCGTCTTTCGGTTTCCTCCTCGCCGCCCCGGCAGAGAAGGCGGGCTACTTTTTCGTGCGGGCTTTTTGCCTCAATACCTAAAAATTCTCCGATTTCTTCTGTTGTTTCCTCATCGGCTACCGGGCAACCGGCAGGATTGGCTTTGTCGGCAGCCAGCGCTTTGGCCATCTCCTCGCAGCTCGCATATCCGCAGGCACCGCAGTTGGCCCCGGGGAGCATATCCTGCAGTTGCTGAACCCGGGGGTCCTCATCCGGTTTCAGGGTTTTATGGGCTATTGCAAGACCAAGTGCAAACAAAGCACCCAGAGTTCCCATGCTTAAAACAGCCAGCAAATTCATAAATTTCACTCCAGAATATGATCGATGAATCCAGTCCTGTTGCTATAAACTTGTTTTCAACAAAATATTAAATTATCCCGCTTTATTTATTAAACCGAAAGCAGCCCGGCGAATCCCATGAAAGCCATCGCCAGTATACCCGCTATCAGCAGCGTGATTCCGGCTCCTTTGAAAGGTTTGGGAATGTCGGCAAACTCTAATTCTTCCCGGATACCGGCCATTATTACTATCGCAAGGGTAAAACCGACTCCGGCTCCGATACCAAATGACAATGTTTCCAGAAATGAATAATTCCTCAACGAGGCGAACAGGGCCAGACCGAGGATCGCGCAGTTTGTGGTAATCAGCGGTAAAAATATACCCAGGGTTTCATAAAGAGCCGGGCTAACGCGCTGAATGAACATTTCCACAAGCTGAACCAGTGATGCAATTACAAGTATGAATGAAACGTATTCCAGATAAGGTAGATTGTAGGGGATTAGCAGGAAATGGTTAATAAGCCAGGAGACAACCGCCGTCAGGGTCATAACAAATGTGGTTGCCATTCCGAGGCTGAAAGCGGAGTCTATCCGGTTGGAGACATTCAGAAATGGACAGATTCCTAAAAAATAGGTTAATACAAAGTTGTTTACCAGAACTGCGGAAATAAAAACAAGTATGACTTCCATTTAGCTCACCCTCAGTTTAGAGCTGATGTGATTGGCAAGTCCGACCAGGACTCCCAGCGTAAGAAAGGCCCCGCCGGGCATAACCATAATCAACCACGGTCGGATAAGTCCGCCGGTGACTGCAAAACCAAAAAGTTCACCAACACCGAATATTTCTCTTGTTGCTGACAGGGCCAGCAGGGCGAGCACAAATCCTGCGCTCATTCCTGCGGCATCCACAAAAGAGCTGACAACGCTATTTTTGGAAGCAAAGGCCTCCTGGCGGCTTAAAATAAGACAGTTTACAACGATCAACGGTACGTAAGGGCCAAGCTCCGCGCTTATCGCCGGATAAAGGGCGGCCATAACCATGTCGGCCATTGTTACAAATGTGGCGATGATAACGATGTAGGAGGCGATCCGCACCTGGCGGGGGATCAGGTCTTTGACCAGGGAAACTATGACGCTCGAGCAGACGAGAACAAAAGTGGTAGCCAGCCCCATCGCCAGTCCGTTTAAAGCAGTATTGGTAACAGCAAGCGTCGGGCACATACCCAGCAATTGTTTAAATACCGGGTTGTCTTTCCATAATCCTTTGCTGAAATTTTTTACAAGTGAAGTTTTTTCACTCATTTTATTTCTGCCTTTCTCTGTTTTGAAATATAATCTGTTTGTCCAGTTCTGGCATTTTTTCTTTAATCAGGGGTCGTATTTCTTCCAGCGCCCGGTTCAAAATTCTGACCACCGCTTTTGATGATATTGTGGCCCCGGTGATCGCCTGAACTTCGTTAGGTTCATCTGGTTGTTGATCTTTCAAAAGTTCAATCCGGGGTTTTATTTTTAAATTTTCAAACCAGTTTAAAAATTTGTGACCGCTAATTTCAGCTCCCAGCCCCGGGGTTTCTACCTGGGCCAGCACTTCCAGCCCGGACATTCGTTCGAGTTGTGGTGTCAGCCCGGCCATCAATCTAATTTCTCCCTGGTAGCCGGTTCCGGCGGCTTCAAAAGCAAAACCTGTAATTTGTTCATTCTCGTCGTAGCAGACGTAGACGCTTTTATTATCTTCATAGGTAACAAGCTCGGAAAAACTTTCGGTTCCCGGAACCAGTTTGAAAATAGCCTGTCTTTTACTTTTTTCGGCGTGGGATTTTATACGCGGCTGGGCCCATTGATGAAGTGAGGAAAGAATAGCAGCCGAGGCCATCGTTATAACGGCCAGCACAAGTACCATTTTTATTACCAGCTTCACGGTTTGACCCCCTGTTTGCTGCCGAACATCTCCGGTAGGGTGTAGCGGTTTATAAGCGGTGTTATTGCGTTCATCAGTAGTATTGAATACATTACGCCCTCCGGCAGTCCACCAAAAAGACGGATGAGGATCAGCAGTAACCCGGCTCCGCAGCCAAATATCCAGCTTCCGGTTTTAGTAAGCGGCGAGG
>CAYTSZ010000164.1:0-4901 GCA_964440635.1 uncultured bacterium | reverse complement strand
GAATACAAATTGGCGATGGGGAACTTCCGCAAAAACATTCTTCACAAGGTGGTTGGCAAGATTCAACGTCCGTTTCTGATGACATGAGGGACAAAAGCCACGTCTCTTGCAGGAAAAGGAGACAAACATCTCGTGTTTGCACTCCAAGCAGCGCACCCGGGCAAAACCGTAATCAACAACACCGCAGCGAAGAAATTTCCCAACCACTTCGTCAATAATCGGCCGCCAGCAGCCGAAGGCCCCGCGATACCTGCGGGGATAGACTCGCTTGAACTCATCGAAATATTGATCAACGAGTTGATAAAAGGACGTGTCGGGCATGCGGCGGGGTCGGTAAAAACCGGAAGAACATGAACGAACCGTTTTCTCATGTGCACATACAACCACAGGTAACCCTCCCGGGTCACCTTCTCTCCGTAGTGGAGAGACACCACCAGTTCAATTTTGACATCCAGAAATGGATGCCGGCTAAGTTGTAGTAGCAATATCGTAGAAAATCACTCTTATGTCAAGCTTTTAATCCTACGCGGCAGAAACAGCAAGTCGAAAGGTTCGGTGATTAACAAGAAATGACAAACGACATCTCCGGCCCTCGGCTAAGGGCAACATAGGTTCTAAAATTCTTTTCCCGGGACGACGTCAAAGTATTTTGACGTCACGCTGTGGCCGAGAAAAACTCAAATCCCCAGAGCAGCCGGGAGGGCTGCGAGAATGAGTCGGAGAATTATGTTATCTCCCCTTAATTTAATTTTTGGTTATTTCTCTAAGGAGAGCAGTTGCATAGCTGCCGGAGGGGGCGGCAAATTTAAGGTTTAAGAACGGACCGTAATCATCCCGACCGGATTCTATTTTTAAATCGTCGGCCTGGAAGCGGAGAGGACGGCGAGTGCCGTCCACGCGCAGGGAACCGGCTTTTTTTATCTTTTCCGGTTGGAGATCAAATTTCTCAAAAACTTCTGTTTCTATCTCCCTGGCTTTATCCTCGGTTTTCATCATCTTGCCGCCCGGCAGAGGACCGGTGGGACTTATTTCAAACCGGTCGGCCCGCGCCTGCTCGGCGGCCACATCTTTAACATTAAAAATGCCCCCGCTGTCATGCTTTTTTGCCACATCTCCACTCAGGAGCCGGTCAATATTTTCTATCCGGCGGGCCAGAACCGCGTTAAAGACCTGGCTCTGGAAAGCCGACACAAACAGCCGACGCATCCTCTTGGGGACTTCGCCAACAACAACAGGCGGTTTTTTTGTGTTTTTATAGGCTGCCAGACAATTTCTCCGGTTCTGACAGCTATAAGGCCAGTAATCAAACGGTTTTTCATAATCATCCCGAGCAAAATATTCCCGTGCTTTCTTTATATCCGGCGGATCGTCGGCCACCGGCTTGCCCAGGTAGTACTCAACAAAATCCTCCAGCCGGTCTTTTAGCAAACACTCGCCGAGAATAGCACTGTCCCCGCGCCGGCCAAACCGCTGGGAAGTATAATAATTAGGTATTCCTTTTTCCTTAAGAATCTCAGCCGCACTTCTAGCTGAATCTTTGGCAGCCGAATTAACATTTCGAATTTTTATATCAAACTTATTTGCCTGAAGATGGCCGGGACGAAGTTTATTTCTATGGTAATCAAGGGGCTGAATATCCAGCTCTTCTCTATTAATACCGGCCAGATCTTCCGGTTCTATGTGTTCAACACTCATCCTCTGGCAGGTAACCGCTTTAGCGTCTTTGTTGCCGGGGACTCCCACCGCGGAAGGTTTTATATCCAGGTGATTTGCAAGCAAGCGAACCGCCTTCGGTGTTGAAATTCCTCTCTTTCTAACTTCAAAATAGAGGTGGGGCCCGAACCCGTTCGGCTCATACAGCGGTATTTCTTCCACTTTAAAATCCGACTCTCTATTTTTGATTTCTCCGCCGGTCGGATCAATATTATCAGTCAGGTAGGGGAGGCGGCGGCAGCTGTAGGGAAAGTAAGATTGAAGAGGCATAGCTATCGGATGTTTTTTGCTTCCAGAAGTTTCTTCAAACATTCCACGGGACCTCTTCCCCCCGGGTGCTGAGCTATTATTCCCCGGTTACTTTCAATCGCTTCTTTAATTTCCTCCTCGGCGGTGGCCACCGTCCCCGAATGGAATCCATAGCGGCCATCCAGCATATCAAGATCATTAACCGAATCGCCCACACAAAACACCTGGCCCGGATTATAACCATTCCGGTTCCTCTCTGGTTAATTACGTTGTCGATTACTCGGGCATTAAATTCATTCCTCGATTACGGGAGGAAATCGGAGTTAAAACACCGGAAATAATACGCTGGTTTTTAACTGCTGATGGATTGGGTGACGGACAAAAGTTCCGGGAGAAAATATTTAGTTTCGATAACCAGATTGAAGCTGAAAAACAATACGAAGCCTGGAATCTCAGCAGACGCCTGCTCGGCAACACCGTGTACTGGCTTTTTGATTCCCTCAATTCCTCCGATCGACCGGCAGAAATTTACAAGCAGTTTGAACCACTGCTAAAAGATCACCAGGATGATATCCTGGCCCATATAGGACCGGAAAGGACCCGCCGGTTTCAAGAGAAACAGAACAGGTGGTTAGAATTAGGGTTTGACAGCGAATTCAATCAGCTTCTCAACCGGCTTTATTACCTGGTCCCCTCACTTGATATTCTTCTCCTCTGTCAGAAAATAGAAACAGACGTCAGCACAGCAGCCAAAAATTATTTCGAACTTGGCAGCCGGCTGCACATTGACTGGCTTATGAGCCGAATTTCTCGCTCGCGACCTAAAAAACGCTGGGATCAATTTGGATTCCGCACCCTGGCCGTTGAATTGAATGGAGTTCAGAGAAAAATAGTTTCTCACCTGCTGGAAAACAATCTCTCCGTAGAGGAATACCTGGATTCCAGGCAGACTTCCCTCGGGAGACTGGAAAAAATATATGATGAGCTACAACGGGACCGGAGGGCGGATCTTTCCGGCTATCAATTCATGCTCCAGCGATTAAAACGCCTGCGCCCCCTTGAATAAATCGGTCCTGCTCACCGGGGCCACCGGCACCCTTGGCACTTCCATCTGTCACAAATTCGCCTCGGAAAACTGGCAGGTTCTGGCCCATTACAACAGCTCCGAAAACAGAGCTGACAGACTGGGACGTCAGGATCAGATAACCCCGCTTCAGGCCGATTTGAATACAGTTGAAGGGCCTCATCTGCTGGCTGAAAAAGTCCGCGCCACCGGCCGGGAGCCGACAGTTATTGTGAATAGCTGCGCTGTCTTTGAGAGAACCCCCCTTAAAGAACTTACAGTTGCTGACTGGGAAAAACATATCGCGATCAACACCCGGGCTCCTCTGTTTCTGATCAAAGAACTGGCTACGACACTGCAAAAAAAACACGGTTCCGTGGTTAACATAACTGACACCGGGCTTCAATATCCCTATCCCGGTTTTCTGGCTTATATGGCCTCCAAGGGAGCTCTGGAAGCTATCACCGGGGCCCTGGCCCGTTCTCTTGGCCCGGAAGTCCGGGTGAATGCGGTTGCCCCCGGTCCTGTTTCTTTTCCTGAAAACTTCGAACCTGAACAGCAGGAACGGATTATAGAAAACACATCACTCAAAAGACGGGGGACACCGGAAGAAATAGCGGCTTTGATCTACTTCGTAGCGACTTCAGCCACTTATACCACCGGTACTACAATCCATATTGACGGCGGCTACCAGTCTAATTTATCCTGAAATACCCTGTTGATATGAACCGAACCAAAAATACTTATAAAAAGATTGCCTGATTTTAACTTTGTTTTTGACTGAAAATATTCTACTATTAGTAAAAACTTAAAGGTTGTGTTTTCAATGATAGTTGTTGTGGGCGGCGCCGGCTATGTAGGCGGAACAGTAGTAGAATATCTGCTTGAAGCAGGCGAAGAGGTATGTGTGATAGATAATTTTTCCACCGGACACCCAGAAACCCTGGAAAGACTCCCAAAATCAATTCCTTTATATGAAGGGGATATGGCAGACAAAGAACTGATTACCCAGGTTGCTAACGAGCAGGAAGTGGATACAGTAATGCATTTTGCCGCTCTTGCTCTGGTTGGTGAATCGGTCCAGAGACCGGCCCGCTACTGGGAGCATAATTTTATCGGAACAAAAAAAATGATTGACACCTGGATGGCCCGGGGGGTAGACAAATTCATATTTTCCTCAACGGCTGCCACGTATGGAGAACCACGGAAAATCCCGATTCCGGAGGATCACCCCACCCAGCCTATAAATCCTTACGGTAGATCCAAACGGGCGGTGGAATGGTACCTGGAGGATTTATATTACAGCCACGATCTCAAATCAATCTGTCTGCGCTATTTTAACGCCGCCGGCGCCGGGGACCGTGTGGGAGAAGACCACGACCCTGAAACTCATCTGATTCCTCTTATACTCCAGGTTGCCGCCGGGCAGCGCAAAAAGATTGATATATACGGAACCGATTATGATACCCGTGATGGCACATGCCTGCGGGATTTTGTCCATGTCAGAGACCTCGCCGAGGGCCATCTGCGTGCAATGAAAAAACTGGACGAAGTTGGCTGCGCGAGGATAAACCTGGGGACTAAAACCGGATACACCGTAAAAGAGGTCATCGAAGCGGCCAGACAGGTTACCGACGAAAAAATACCTGCCACTCCCTGTAAAAGACGCGCCGGAGATCCCGCACGCCTTGTTGCCGATAATAAAAAAGCAAAAAAAACACTCGAATGGGAGCCAAAACATAATTTAAAAGAAACAATATCAGACGCATGGCGCTGGAAACAGGCCAACCCGGAGGGATATACTTGAGTAAACTGGGTGACAGAATTATTCTGAAAAAGGGAGAAGAAAAGTCAATTTCCACTCCCCAGGGAGAAC
>CAYTSZ010000163.1:0-4917 GCA_964440635.1 uncultured bacterium | reverse complement strand
CGCAGGCCGCAGTATCGCGCCCCTCGGGTTCACCCAGAATATTTTCTTCCGGCAGCTTGTCACATACCGCCCGCACCGGTTCTTCATGTTCCTGGGCGGTTATAACAAATATCCGTTCGGGTTCAAGTATGGGGAGCAATCTATCAATAGTTGCGGCAAGCATCGCTTTTTCCCCGCCGATTGAAAGCACCTGCTTGGGTCTGTCTCTACGTGATTCCGGCCAGAAACGAGTTCCGGTTCCCCCGGCCATAATAACCGCCACCATATCTTCTACCATTTTTATACCTCCGTTAAAAGATATTATTTTTGCGATAAATAAAGTTCGATTACTTTCCGATGATCAAAGGCCAGTTGCGGAAGATCATTGAAAGGAAAGATTTTAACGGCAGCGGCATCACTACCCGCCCGGGGTTCCCCTTTCCCGGTTCCGGTAAAACACAGACTGATAGTATGCCCGCGCGAGTCCCGGCCGGGGTCCGAAAAAACCCTCCATTGCTCAAAATCAACAAAATCAAGCCCTGTTTCTTCCTTCACTTCCCGGCCCACTGCATGCTCCACTGTTTCACCGTATTCTACAAATCCCCCCGGCAACGCCCAGCCATGGGGCGGATTTTTCCTTTCAACCAGCACAAGCCCCGGCTGATAGTTTATAATGGCATCTACCGCCAGGCGAGGGAATTTCTGCTGTTTGTTATGTCTGGTTTTTTTATCCAAGGAATACCACCGGCTCAAAATTATTTGAGTTGTATGCTAAATAATTAGGAAATTAAAAATCAAAGTTATTCAGTAACTCACCGGCTTTTTCTTCCAATTTCTTGCCGGCATCCTCCTTCAAACGATCCTGCAGGTCAATAGAAGACTCTTTTTTAAGGCGTGCACTTTATTATTTAACCCTTCAAATCTGTCAGTGAGCCGCCCGGAGAATGAGTTTAATTTCCCCTCCAGATTGCCCAGCCGGGCGTCTACTTTTTCCTGGAATCTTTTCTGAAGGTTTTCTCGCGCCTTTTTTATTTCAGCCGACAGTTGCTTTTTAAGTGAGCGGGAAAGCCTCTCACCCAGATCGGAATTTATTTCCCACTCCATCCCCTCCCCGACATCCTTTCCCGTCGCCCGAACGGAAATCGAAGATATATCCCTGGTTGAATTTTCCAGCATTTTCTGAAGACGCGGGGAGGAAGCGCGGATCTCATAATCAATATCTTTTATGCCAAGTTGCAGTTGAGCCGACGTCATCTCAGCCTCTTTCTGGGCTGAAAACAAAACTTCCCCTGTACCTTTATTCAATCCAAATACGAGGTTATCGGAATTGGAAAAAATCATTTTCTCCAGAAGATAATCAGAAACTTTAAGCTCCAGACTGTCTGTCACAGGAACATCGACATGATCCATGACCACTTTCAATTCCACACCGTTCAAATTACGATCGGGAAAATCACCCTCGAAAACAATTTTGGCCGGTTGCCCGACGGCGGGGGGATACGAAGTTATATCTTTTAACTGACCGCTGCCCCTCCTGCCCTCTTCGGCTCTAAGCGAAATTTCTGCCCGTCTCAACCAGAAAGACGGGTAAGCGCCGGAAAGAGGAAAACTGTAATCTCGACCTTCATGACGGGGTACTGGAGCAGGCTCCTGTTTCTTTTTCGTTTTCTCCTTACCTTTTTTTGCCGGCATATATTCACGGGCCATCTTAAAAGCGTCCTCAAACCAGCCAAATTTCTGATTAACCATCCCCACGAGCAGGTCCTCACTCAAACCGGAGACTTCCAGGTCCGGCAGTGAAAAACGGTCGGCTATTTTTTTTCGGTCCCTGTTAACAATCTCTTTTATCTCAGAAGTTTTTTTCTTTAAATTGTTTATTTCAGACTTTATTTCCTGGCGACTGTTTTTAACTAAATCCAGCCGCTGATCAACTTCTTTTTTTATACTTTTTAGTTTCTTCATCCCCTCTTTTATCTGGGCGGGCGTTTTATATTCGGCCTCCTTTATCTTTTCCAGCCGCTCTTTTATATCATCGCCTTTGATTTTTTCGGAAACTTCTTCGACACGTTTCGCCCATTTTTCTTCCTTGTTGTTTAATTCGGACTCAAACTCATCAATAGCAGAGAAACTTTTAAACTCGGTTTTCATATCTTCAAAACTTTCTGAGCTTTCCGAAGCACCCAGTATTTGCGCAGCATCTTCGAGGACCGTTCCGCCCATCCGCTGGCTGGCCTCCCGGGACACCTGGTTGGAAAAAGCACTTGAGGTCCAATCAATAATACCGGCCAGTCTGCCGGGTTCTGTTTTACCGTCATCCGCTTTTTTCTCCCGTAATCGCCCCTTTTTCTTCCGGCGGGTGCCAAACATTAAATCGGAAACGGTTGCATCTTCAACTACAAACTTACCCCTCAGCAGGCCATCCCAGAGCAAACCAAACCTGAGTTCGGCAAATTCAACCGCGTTGCTGGCCGGACGGTCGGGATTGGTTACCTGAACACCAACCACTCGCAGTGAAGGAGCCAGCAGATCAATATCAACCGCCTCCACATTAACTTCGGCCCCCACCATCCGCATCCCGGTCCATTCAAGCGCACTTTTAATATTATTATCCAGGAAAAAAAACAGATAAATCCCCACAAGAAAAACAACAATCAGGAAAGGTACCACCGCAGAAGTGCGGATAGGGCCTTTGCTTTTTTCTTTATTTATTTCTTTTTCTTCCATAGTTAATCTTCCCTGTGATTATCCAAAAAGTTTGTCATAACGATTGTACCAACTGTAAATGCTTGTTGCTTTCCACCATTTCCATGCTTTTGTATCTTGAAAACGTTCGACCACACTCTTGCGATAACGCTCTATCAGCCATTTTGAAATGAAATAGACAAAAGGAGCCATAAGCAGCGAGACAACCCCGGCCCCCATAACTATTGAATTGTAAAACCTGGTCAGAGGCAGCAGGGGCAGGTTATAAAGATAAGTATACACAGGAACCAGAAAATTGATCTCCAGGATTGCACTGCCCAAAACGTGGAAAAGTGGATCAAACAAATAGGCTATCATTTTTGCAAAGAAAGCAGCGATAAATGCGCTGCCCAGTTGGACACGGAAAAAGAAAAGACAGATTAACACAAGCAGCGCCTGGAGCGATAACAGTGGAGATAGACCAAGCACCATCCCCAGGGCCACTCCTGCAGCGATCTGGCTGCCCGCTTTGTCAGAGTTAAGTAATTTAAACAGTTTAAAAAGCTGCTTTAAAATCAAAGTCACGGCATTTTGCTCCAGAAAGATGATAGTCATTCAGCCAAAATTAAGAGTTTCAATAAAACCATTGTAAACCTTTTAGAAAAAAATAAAAACACTCTTGCCTGATAAAAGAAACAAATTCCTTGTGCTCCGGGTTTGAATTTCCACTGTGAACTCTATTGAGCGGAAAAATCCACTAAAAATGATGGATTGCCGGATCATCCCGCACTCAATCGGGAACTACCAGTGGGAACTTTGTGACTTTTTTCAGCAACTCCCCGATTGAGTGCGGGATGGTAATTATGGCGCACTTTGATTGTCATTCCGGCCCCTGACGCACACGGATGTGCTAATGCTGCGAACACAAGGATGTGTAAGAACAGTGCGAGCCAAAATTCAGTGATGTTGATGGTTAATCCTGTAAACTACGAATTACAACAAAACAGAAGCAAAAAAATTAGCTCACAGATAAACACAGGTGGACGCAGATTAACTTCAAATTCAACTAACCCCCAAAAAAATAGAACAATGCCTAACCAATAAAGGAATAACCCTGAACCCTTAAGCAAACTAGTTCAGCTTAGTCTGAACTAGTTTACTTATTGCAATTTGTTTTATTAACGCTTACGGCTGGCTGTGGTGCAAAGTAAATTTAGATAGTTCAGACTAAGCTGAACTAGTTTCGTTTTCTAACTCCTCCGCCTGTAAATTTATTATCTCTTTTCCAGCTCTTTTATCTGCCGCCAGAGTTTCTTTTGTGCCCGACCCATCATTCCCACCGGGAGCTGGGTGCCGGCAGCCAGCAGGTTCAGTTTGGCTCGAAAAAGTTGTTTTGTTTTCGTTTTTATCTTTTTCGGGAGCTTCTTTTTCGTGACCGCTCTCTCCCGTTTTTTCTGAAAATTTCGATCGGGATCAGTTACATCAATTTTAATCATTTTAATCAGTATCTCATGCTATTTCGTCTACAGCCTACCGTCTAATAAAAGAACTATTAACCCCCTTATAACCAAAAACCCTCCGGCATTCCGTCCATGCACGAAACGTCACTACAAAACTCTCCATCATTCCGTGCATGGACGGAACGTCACCCAGAAACCGTCCATCATTCCGTCCATGGACGGAACGTTTGCCTAAATCGTCCATCATTTCGTCCATGGACGGAATGATTGGTCGGGATAAGGGGTGGAGTGTATTTTATTTGCTGTTGTCTTCGTCGCGACTGAGCAAATCTATAAAATCAAGCAATTTATCAACTAAATCCTGGCGTTTGATAGAGTATATGGCGTGTCGTCCTTCAGTTCTTGCCTCCACAAGATCAACAGCCTTGAGTTCTTTTAAATGTTCGGAGGTGCTTGACGTGCTGCGGTCCAGTAGTTTGGCAAGCTCACTTACATAAGAATCACAATCGGACAATTGTATTAAGATTTGCAATCGAATTGCGTTTCCACCGGCCCGAAACAGATTTGCCAATCTATGCACCGTTTCATCAATTTCCATAATGATCACCGCCTTTCCATGCTGAGCAGTAGGCAGCGGCCATCTGCATATACTGGTTTCTTCCAGCTAACAAACCCCGGGCGGCGCAACTGAGCCAGTTGATTGCAAACCTTGCTCTTGCTCATATTATGCAACTCTCCCGGATATAAGAACTACGGGTCAAAGAACGCAACAACTTAAAATTTACGCTTTCACCCA
>CAYTSZ010000162.1:0-4918 GCA_964440635.1 uncultured bacterium | reverse complement strand
CTTATATATTTTTCTTGAATTCAACATAAAAACACTCCTTACAAGTTTTAGTTGATTAAACACACAGTATGTTATCCAACACAGTCCCCACAGTCAAAAGTTATCTGCTTAATATTAGGAAAAATTCATTGATTTAAAATTTTCTGACTGCATTTGCTGCCAATTTAAGTGATGGCGAGGTGCTGAAACGATTTAGTCTGGTATTAAACCTTACTTAATATTATGGATTACCGGGTCAAGCCCGGTAATGACGGCGGGGTGGGTTTTTGGTTTTAACTACAAACTGTGAACTATAAACTGGTTTCACCCTGCATTTAAAATCAGCAGAGCTATGGCGAGGTAGACAAGGGCGGCTATAAAATCATGCAAACTGCGCAGCAGCGGAGCACTTATGTTTGCGGGGTCCGCTCCCAATCTGTAGCAAACATAGGGCAACAGCAGACCGCTGGCAGCGGCCAGCAGCATTGAAGCAAAAACTGCAGTCCCGACAGCGGTGGAAAGAAACAGAGCATATCCGAAGGGCGAAGCAAAGACTATATAAACCTGCCACATCCAGACACAGAGACTACAGAACAATGAAAAGAAAAGAGCAATCACAAAGCCACTTCCCAATGTTTTTTTCAGAAGATAACTCCAGAAACGGCTTATATCAAAATATTCAAGTGAAAGTTCCCTTACAAAAATTACCGATGCCTGATTGGCAACAGTGCCCCCAAGGGCTGCAACCAGGGGAATAAAGAAAACAAGTTCGATATGCTCAAACAAAAAAGGTCTGAAATAACCAATGACTCCGGCCACTGCAAACATGATAAAACAGATTGCAACCAGCCAGGGAAACCTGAGGCCAATATCACTCCAGAGGCCGCTGCGCATCAAATTCATATCATATTCGGTTTCCAGTTCCCGGCTGGGGGTAAGTCCTGCCTGACGATAAATATCTTCACTACATTCGCTCTGCATTATTTGGGCTGCTTCACTTGTTCGAATAATTCCACACAGGCGGCCCTGATGATCAATAACCGGGACCGCAAGCAGATCGTAATGATGAATAAGCCGGGCCGCTTTCTCACGATCATCATCGACAATAACTTTAAAAAGATCCCGGGTGGCATATTCACGCAGTTCATCCCAGGGATCGGCCTGCAGAAGCCGGCGCAGGGAAACAACCCCGGCAAGACCGCGGTCTTCATTTAAAGTATAGACATAATTTACCTTTTTCTGTTCAGTGGCTGTTTCTTTAAGTTCCTCCAATGTCTGCTCCACGGGCTGTTTTTCATCAACCGCTATAAAATCAGTACTCATAATTCCGCCGGCTGTATCGTGGGGATAAGATATAAGATCGACAAGAGTGCGGCGAAACTGCTCGTTTTCAATAAGAGTTAAATACTGCTCTCTCTGTTCAGGTTTAAAGGCAAGAAATATATCAGCTGCGGCATCCGGGGGCATACCACATATAATGTTAACAGCTTCTTTCCGGGGCAGTTTACCCAGTAGCCCGGCAGCAGTAGCTCCCGAAAGCATAGAAAGAACTTCTGATTTTTTTGTGTCCGGCAGTCCCTCAAAAAGAACCACGGCCCGGGAGGACCCCACCCGTTCCAGCACACCGGCAAGATCGGAGGGATGGGTTATTTGAAAAATATTCTGAAGCCCCTCCTCGTTTTTCTGTTCCAGATATTCTCGGGCCTGCTTAATAATCACATCAATTCTATCGCGCATTTTTTCACCTATCCATTAAAATAATACTCTTCTTACTACCCCGGTCGTAATTCGAAAAATCACGGGGCCAAAAACACTTTATTCAACTATCCTGAATCACAGAAAAGTCAGCCACTCTGTCGAATAAAGTCCTTAGTTCCCGCAGCATGCCTAACCTATTAGTTCGTATATCCTCATCTTCGCACATTACCATGACTTCTTCAAAATAATCATCCACCGGTTTCTTAAAAGAAACCAGAATCTCCAGCACATTTTCGGAATCTCCGGCCTGCAAAGCGTCGTTAAGTTGTCCATCTTTTTGCTTAAACATTTCCCATAGTATGGTTTCCTCCTTCAACTCAAACAACTTCGGGTTCGGAGCCGCCCTCTGGGTACCGGAGGTGATATTTACCACCCGCTGAGCAGCGGTCTTTACTTCCATGAAACGGGGATCTTCTTTCCAGTCTAAAAGCCAGCCAAGTCGACAGCGAGCAAGAAGAGGTTTAAACCAGAAATAATCCAGAACGGCCCCCACTTCTTCGGCCGGCAGATTTTCCTGCTCACGAAACCAGAAATAAAGCCGGTCTTTAAGAAATTCCTGCAGTTCTGCCAGGTCCGAGGGAGCAACAGAAATATCCTGCTGGCGGTATATGTCTATTGTTGTGTTTAAAGCTTTTTTGAGATCAACGTCCAAACCAAAATCAAGAATAACCCGCAGCAGACCAAGAGCGTCGCGACGCAAGCCATAGGGGTCTTTTGCTCCACTCGGACGCTCACCGAGCGCAAAAAAACCAACCAGTGTATCAAGGCGATCAATCAAACTGAGCCAGCACCCTCGATGGCTGGACGGGAGCTTACTTTCCCGACCGGCAGGGCGATAATGTTCCTCTATAACCCGGCTGTCTTCTTCATTCCAGCCCGACTCGCGGGCATAAATTTTCCCCATAACTCCCTGGAGGGAGGGCAACTCACCGACAACTTCAGTAACCTGATCGTTCTTACAATGTCGCCCAATGCGCTCCAATCCTCCGGGAGCCGGAAGCTCCAGGGCAAGTGCGGCCAGACGTTCGGTCTTATCGTAAAGACTACCCAGTTTTTCCTGGAAAACAACCCCGCAAAGATCACTTCGATAATCCTCAAAATCACGTTCCAGGTCCTTCTTGTAGAAAAACTCAGCATCATTCAGGCGGGCCCTGAGCACCCGCTGATTACCGCGGCGCACACTATCCAGCCCTTCCTCTGACCCGTTTCGAACCGCAATAAATTCAGGGATTAACTTATCACTTTTCCTGTCCACCAGGGGAAAATATTTTTGATGGGAAACCATGGTTTCGATCAACACCGGTTCAGGAACCTCCAGAAACTTTCCCTCAAAGCTGGCAGAAAAAACAGTGGGAGATTCCACAAGATTGGTGACCTCGTCAAGTATCGACTCCGGAAATAAAACCCGGGCATCCAATTTTTCTGCTTCTTTCTGAGCCAGGGAATTAATCATGGTCTTGCGCTCATCCACGGAAAGGATAATCCCCTCCTCCTGCATGGTTTCAAAATAATCTTGAATATTCTGAATCTCAAAAGTGCTGTTCTCTCCAAATCGCAAGCCGCGAGAACTAACACCGGAACTCAAAGGGCCCAGCTCGATATCCAGAGTTTTATCATCAACAAGAGCCACCAGCCAGCGAACGGGTCGGACAAACTTAAACCCAGAATTTTCCCAGCGCATTTTTTTGGGCCAGGAAATAGAACTTAATATATCCGGCAAATCTTCCCGGAGACATTCTTCCAGTAAACGACCCTGAACCGTCTTCTGGGCCATCAGATAACTTCCACCGCCTATCTCTTTCACACTCACATCCGAAAGTTCAACATCGTTCTGGCGACAGAATCCTTTCAGGGCCCCGGTAGGCTCACCATTTTCGTCATAGGCTATATGCTCGGGGGGGCCTTTTATCTGTTCCACAATATCGGACTGGCTGTCCGGCAAAAAACCATGGATGACAAGTCGCCTGGGAGTTCCATACACATCCGGCCCGCCAGAGGCGGCGGAAAAGTCAGGATCAATATTTTCTTTCACAACCCAGTTATCTATTTTTTTTTGTAATTCGGATACGGCACCACTTAACATCCGTGCCGGAATCTCTTCACAACCCAGTTCAATAAAAATTTCTTTCATCGATTTTCCTCCTCTTCTCCAACCCCGTAGCGCGTTTTGAGATAAACCTCGGAAGTTTTATTAGCCAGGCGGCGAACACGGGCAACAAACGCAGTCCGTTCCGCGACACTTAAAACACCGCGCGCCTCAAGGCTATTAAAAAGATGAGAAACACGCATCACACCATCATAGGCGGGCATAACAAGTTCGGCCTCCAGGCAGTTTTCGACCTCATTTTCGTATTCCTCAAACTGGCGGCGCAAAAATTCCGGAGAAGCCTCTTCAAAGAAATACCGGGAATACTCCTGCTCGCTTTTAAGATGTATATCGCCATAACTTTTTTTGCCATTCCAGTCGATATCAAAAACATTTTCTTTTTCCTGCAGATACATTGCGATTCTCTCCATACCGTAGGTAAGTTCTACTGAGATCGGGTCCAGTTCAACTCCCCCAACCTGTTGAAAATAGGTGAACTGCGTTATTTCCATCCCGTCCAGCCAGACTTCCCAGCCAAGCCCCCAGGCCCCCAGCGTAGGTGACTCCCAGTCATCCTCGACGAAACGAATATCGTGGACGGAAGGATCAATTCCCAGCTCCAGCAATGAACCCAGATACAGATCCTGCACTTCAGACGGCGCGGGCTTGAGGATAACCTGGTATTGATAATAATATCCAAGACGGTTGGGATTTTCCCCGTAACGACCGTCCGCGGGCCGGCGACAGGGCTCCACATAAGCAACCCGATGGGGGTCCGGTCCCAGAACTTTGAGAAAAGTCTGGGGATTAAATGTGCCGGCTCCTACCTCGATATCGGTGGGCTGGGCCAGCAAACAGCCCTGTTTCTGCCAGTAACCATGCAAAGTCAACTGAATCTGATTGAAATCCATCCAAAAAACTCCTTACCTGCTGAGGAATTGCTGTTGCTGTTTGTTAATTTATTACACCTGAGTTGAGCGGTTCTGAGATTGAGGAGACAGGGAGTCTCCGATCAATAATCGCTCAAACTCAGGTTACACATATTTTAAATAAAAAACCGGCAAGTTTATAGTTTAATCACAGTTGGTTTCTTAC
>CAYTSZ010000161.1:0-4924 GCA_964440635.1 uncultured bacterium | reverse complement strand
GTAATATTATTTCTCTGCCTCTTGTTGCCAGAGAATACAGTTTTGACAGCGTGGATGAACTGGAGCGTTTTCTCAATGAAAATGGATACACTATCTCCGCCATCCTTGCAGGTAAGGATTTGAATATAAAGGAATTTCCGGATGATTTTGGTTCGATTTATTCTGTCAAGCGTAAAAAAAAGTTATTCAAGAAAATTATTTTACCCCTGGCTTTAAAAGAAAACAAAAGAATTGCCACCTGCCGGCACTGGCTTCAGGTTATCCGCCAGCGCTGGCGCGATAATGGCAGTCTGAATGAACTGGAGGAAACTTTTCTTAATAAAATGCTGGTAAGCTACCGGCTTTATAAATCCGATGATCTACCGGAAACTGTTGATGAAGATATCTTTCGGCGTCTACTTTCGCGGGTAAATATAATCCCGACCTCTCTGGTTTTAGCCCAGGCCGCAAATGAATCCGGCTGGGGTACTTCACGTTTTGTTCTGAAGGCAAATAATATTTTTGGTCAGTGGACGTTTAACAAATCAATGGGTTTAAAACCGGCCGGTGTTGATGATAGTGCCCGCCACCGGGTGCGTATTTTTCCCTCCCTTCAGGCTTCAGTTCGCAGTTATATGCGCAACCTGAACACCCATCGTGCTTACCGCAAGTTTCGCCGCTTGCGGGCAAATGGTTCTCCGGATGGGATTGATTCACTGGAACTGGTAAAAGGACTGGAAAGTTATTCCCAGCGCGGTCAGGATTATGTGCGGGATATAGCTGGAATGATAAAACATAATAATTACAGGGAGTTTGATGAACTGTAATGAAAAAATTATTCTGCACACTTTTAGTTTTTACTTTAATTTTAATAACAATCCCTGTTTTTGCCGGAGAGGGTTATCTTACTGTTGTGATGTATCACCGTTTTGATGCCGCAAGCCCGATTTCAATATCGTTTGATAAGTTTAAACAGCAGATCGGTTATCTTCAGGACAACGGCTATCAGTTCTTGAGTTTAAAACAGGTCGAAGATCATCTTGAAAACGGTAAATCCTTCCCTGAAAAGTCGGTGCTGCTCACCGTTGATGATGGTTATCGCTCCACATATACCCATGCGTTTCCTTATCTGCAAAAACAAAAAATTCCGTGGGTTTTATATGTTTACACCGATGCAATAGATGGTGGCTACGGTAGTTTTTTAAGCTGGGATCAGATAAAGGAAATGGCCGAGGCGGGAGTGGCAATAGAAAATCATACGGCCAGTCATCCTCGTTTTACGAAAGTGAAGGATAAAAATGATACCTGGATAGAAAAAGAGATACTGGCCCCGCATCGCAGGCTCCGGGAGAAGACGGGGCGAGAAAGTATAACTTTGGCTTTGCCCTATGGTGCCTATGATATGGAGACGCTTAAAATTTTACGAGAAAAAACAGATTACAGTTTTATTATGACCACCGATCCCGGAGTGGTTTCGGCGGCTGAAAAACCATTTTTGCTTGCCAGGATGGGTCTTGCCGGTTCTACCAGTATGGAGAAGTTTAAAAATAAGGTCAATCGCCAGTATCTGGCAGTTGAAAAAATCGATATTGCTCCCGGCCAGCGACTTGTTTCCAGTCCCGATGAGATAAATATAAAACTTGCTGATGCCCACAAAGACATCTCGGGTCCTATCAATGTTTTTATTTCCGAACTCGGAGCCCAGAGCTGGGAGTGGACTGATCGCGAGCAGGGGAAGCTCAGAGTTCATGTTGACGGTAAAATTACCCGTCTCTGGAATCGTCTTATCATTACAGCCTTTGATAAAAAGACAGGTAAATACCGTTTTTATTCCCAGGGAATTGTTTTCGAAGGGTAGTCATTAAAAATTTTTCAACACTTCACTCTGGTTATTCCACTAAACTGAAAATCAAAAAGTTCGGACTGTTATTCCGGCCTCTGACGCATACGGATGTGCTAATGCTGCGAACACAAGGATGTGTAAGAACAGTGTGAGCCGGGATCCATGTTGACTGTATGGTTTTGATTATTGCTTTTAACTTGTATACGATGAACTATAAACTATAAACTCTCTGTATCGACTACAAACTGGAGATTCCAATGACTGATAATTTTATTTCTGAGATTGAAAAAAAACTTAAAAACGACGAAAACATAGGGCCGGATAGAGCACTTGATATTCTGCAATCAAAGCCAGAGTATTTTAGCCAACTGCTGGCTGTTGCTGATGGGGTTCGCCGCAGTAATTTTGGCGATCGGATTCATCTTTGTTCGATTGTTAATGCCAAAAGCGGTGCCTGCAGCGAGGACTGCGCTTTTTGCGCTCAATCTGCTCACCACAATACCGCCGTCGAAACCTACGGAATACAGGAATCCGAGCAACTGATTTCTGCCCGCGATAATGTCTCGGATCTTCCGATATCCCATTTTGGGATTGTAACCAGTGGGCCCGCGCCCCGTCCTGATGAACTTGGGGAAATAATTGCCGCCCTTGAATCCGGGGAAATTGAGGATATAAACTGGTGTGCTTCGCTCGGAGCTTTAAACGAGAAGGAGCTGGCCCGTTTGAAAGAGGCCGGTCTGAAGCGGTTCCATCATAATCTGGAGACGGCTCCCTCTTATTTTTCCGAGATCTGTTCCACCCACAGTATTGAGGAACGGATGGAAACTGTCCGCCGGGCCAAAAAAATCGGACTGGAAGTTTGCTGCGGGGGAATTCTTGGCCTCGGGGAGAACAATAAGCAACGGGTGGAGTTTGCATTTGCACTGCGGGAGCTCGGAGTTGATTCCATACCCCTTAATTTTCTGCTCCCCATTCCCGGCACCCGGCTGGCAGAGATACAGCCTCTTCAGCCCCTGGAAATTTTGCGTATTATTATTATGTTCAGGCTGGTTAATCCTGAAGCGGAACTTAAAGTCTGTGCCGGCCGTAAAAACCTGCGCGATTTGCAATCAATTATTTTTTACGCAGGAGCGACCGGGATGATGATCGGAGATTTGCTGACCGTCGCCGGACGCGACGAAGAGACTGACCTCAAGATGCTGGATGATCTGGGTTTTTCCTATGAAATACAGCAAGATTAAAGAGGAACTTCAATCCCGCCGGGAGAACAATCTCTACAGAGAAACTGTCGTTTATCCCCGGAGTGGAGAAGAGGTAGTAGTCGATGGCCGCCGGCTTTTAAATTTTTCTTCCAACGATTACCTTGATTTTGCCAACCATCCCGATTTAAAAGAAAAGGCTATTGAATATACCCGCCGATACGGAACCGGTTCCACCGCTTCCCGGCTGGTGACGGGCACTTTAACCATTCATCAAGAACTTGAAAACAGACTGGCCGCCTTCAAGGATTACCCGGAGGTTCTACTTTTTGGCAGCGGTTACCTGGCTAATACCGGGGTTATTCCTGCTCTGGTTGGCCGCAGTGATTATATTGTTGCCGATAAGCTTGTTCATGCCAGCATAATAGACGGTATTTTGCTTTCCCGCGCCAACTTCTACCGTTTTGATCATAACGATGTTTCGGATCTCAACCGCCGGTTGGAAAAAATCCCCTCCGACAGTCGAATTTTAATAATTACAGAGTCCATCTTCAGTATGGATGGTGACCGGGCTCCGCTTGAGGAAATAGCGAAGCTGGCGGAGAAATATGAGGCCCTGTTTATGGTCGATGAGGCGCACGCCGGTGGGATATTTGGTGAAAACGGAGCGGGACTGGTAAACGCGCTCGGACTTCAGGACAGAGTTGATATATCGATGTTCACCCTGAGCAAAGCGCTGGGAGCTTACGGCGGGGCGATTGCCTGCGGAGAAACGATGAAAAAATATCTGATAAACACCTGCCGTTCCTTTATCTACAGCACAGCCCCTCCGCCATCAGTTCTGGGCAGTGTAATGGCGGCCCTTGATTTGCTAAAAGAAAACCCCGACCTGGGAACCCGGCTGCTCATAAACTCCGATTATTTTCGCGCCCGCTTAAAAGAATCCGGTCTGGAGACCGGAGGTTCAACCAGCCAGATTGTCCCGGTGATCATCGGTGACAGCAAAAAAGCCCTCCGGTTTTCAAACGCGCTCAAAGAAGCGGGTATACTGGCCGTGGCCATACGTCCTCCGACCGTCCCGACAGGAAGCGCGCGGATAAGATTTTCAATCAGTCTTGCCCATTCCAAAAAAAGACTTAAAGAAACCGCTGATAAAGTTATCGAGATTGCCGGCCAACTCGGAGTTATCTGACAGTGCAGAAAATAATCCTGATCAGCGGCTGGGCCCATCCGCCTGAAATCTGGCAAAAAGTTGAACAAAAACTTAGTTCTGAATACCGTGTTAAAAAGTTAGATGTAACGACCCTCCGGGATACCTCCGTTCGCGAATTCACCTATGCACAAAATCTGGCCGGGAAAATAAATAGTTTTAAACCCGATAAAGTGGCCGGCTGGTCGATGGGGGGTATTGTTCTGCTGGAGACATTGATTGATCATCACCTGCCCGATTTCCAGCCCTTTCTTATCTCAACCACACCACGTTTTACCGCCCACGATTCCGACCAGCCCCCCGGCGTGGCCCCAAAAAGGCTGCGGGCAATGATTGCAGGCTTCAAAAAATCACCCCGGGCAGTGTTGAAAAAATTCTACTCCCTGGCGGCAGCCCCGGAACCATCATTTTTCGGGCGAGAAGGAATAAAAAAAATCGCAGCAAAAAAAGATGAACTGTTAACCGGTTTGCATTACCTGGACAGTATAGATCTAAGAAACAAATTGGATAAAATCTCCCGCCCCTTAAGTCTGATCCACGGAGAGCAGGACCGGGTAGTGCCCCTTGAAGCGGCGGCCTGGCTGCAAAAGAAAATTCCCGTCTCCGCAACAGTTACAAAATTTCAGTCCGGTCATTCCATCCCCCTCCAAATCCCGGAACATCTCGCCGCTGAAATAAAAAATTCTCTTCAAA
>CAYTSZ010000160.1:0-4933 GCA_964440635.1 uncultured bacterium | reverse complement strand
CCTGTAGCAGTAGTAGCAGTCGGAGGAAATTCATTAATGGGAGAACAGGGCAAAGAAAGTGTGCCCGAGCAATACTCGGCAGCGGTAAAGACGATGAAACATGTGGTTGGAATGATTGAAAAAGGCTGGGATGTTGTTCTGTCCCATGGAAATGGTCCCCAGGTTGGATTCATTCTTCTGAGAGCAGAACTTGCGAAAAAAGAGGCCGGTTTGCATACTGTGCCGCTTGATTCCTGCGTGGCAGATACCCAGGGAGCTATTGGATATAATTTTCAGCAGATCCTGGGTAATGAGTTTAAACGGCGCGGCATAGATAAAGAGGCCGTAACTGTTGTAACCCGTGTTCTGGTTGATAAAGATGATCCCGCATTTGATAACCCCGCTAAACCTATTGGCCCCTTTATGGAAAAAGAAGAAGCCCAACAGCGGCGCGATGAGGACGGTTGGGATGTAGTTGAAGATGCCGGTCGCGGTTATCGCCGGGTTGTTCCTTCTCCCGATCCCAAAAAAATTCTGGAGCAGGATTCAATTGAAACACTGATTGACGACGGAAAAGTTATAATCGCCGGTGGCGGGGGAGGAATCCCCGTTTACGAGCGAGAAGATGGTATTATAGCCGGCGTGGAAGCGGTTATCGATAAAGATTTCGCATCGGCTCTGCTGGCGAAAAACATTGATGCTGATCTGTTTATGATTTCTACAGCAGTTGAAAAGGTTTGTTTGAATTTTGGAGAAGCCGATGAGCGTGAGCTTGATAAAATGACGGTTTCCGAAGCTAAACAGTACATCGGAGAAGACCATTTTGCCCCGGGCAGTATGCTGCCCAAGATCGAAGCTGTGATCCGTTTCCTTGAGTCTGGGGGCAAGAAGGCGATAATTACTTCGCCCGACAATCTTGCTACCGCTCTTGACGGCGCGGCTGGCACCGAAATTATTTCGGGTTAATCACAGACCATGACTAACTATCACAACGGTTTTGTCTGCCTGGAGTGCGGACACACGCATCCGGTAAGTTATGACGGATATTTGTGTACCCGGTGCTCCGGTAACCTGAATTTAACCTACAATTATTCGGGAATTTCCGAAGAGTTCAGTATATCTTCGCTGCGCGAAAATCCCCGGCAGGATGTCTGGCGGTATGAAGCGCTTTTTCCCATCGATTCGCTGGAGATGATCCCCCCGCTTTATATGGGGATTACTCCTCTCTATCGCAGCAATAAACTCGAAGAGGAGAGTGGTCTGAATACAGTCTATCTCAAGGACGATACCAGGTTGCCCTCGGCTTCTTTCAAAGATCGGGCCAGCTCGGTTGTAATGACCGTCGCCCGCGAGAAAGGAATCGACAAGGTCGCCTGCGCGTCTACCGGGAATGCCGGCTGTAGCTGGGCCTGTATGGGCGCTTCCTGCGGGATGCCGGTTATAATTTTTGTTCCCGCTTCCGCCCCCCGGGCTAAAATCGCCCAACTGGGTGTTTACGGAGCCGATGTTCGCAAAGTGGACGGAACCTACGACGAAGCTTTCGATCTTTGCGTGGAAGTTTGTGAAAAAGAGGACTATTTTAACCGCAATACAGGGTTTAATCCCTTCACACGCGAGGGCAAAAAATCAGTTGCTTTCGAAATCTGGGAACAGCTTGATTATTCCGCCCCGGGGTCAGTGCTTGTTCCGGTCGGAGATGGTAATATTATTAGCGGTGTCTGGAAAGGATTTAAAGATCTGCTGGAACTTGGGTTGATCGAAGAGATGCCCCGGATTATTTCTGTCCAGAGCGATAAATCAGACGCCGTCAACCGCACGATTGCCAAACTCAAAGAAAGTGGGAAATCTGTTGACGAAGTGGAAATCGAAACGGTCAGCGCTTCCACTCGGGCTGATTCAATAGCGGTTGATGAACCCCGCGACGGTGTGGCTGCCGTGAGGGCTGTGATGGAAACCTGGGGTGATGGGGTTACTGTAAGTGATGATGAAATTATTCAAAACATTTCCGATCTTGCGGCAAGCAGCGGTATTTTTGCCGAACCGGCCGGTGTTACCAGTGTGGCAGGATTGCGTAAAATGGCCCGCGAAGGAACCTCGTCCGAACTTCCCGGCCCCGTTGTTTGCTTGTTGACCGGAAATGGACTAAAAGACGTAGAGGCGGTGCTTGAAGAGTGATGAAACGTGATTTTGTTGATTTAACCGATTATACACCGGAAGTACTTACGAGTATAATCGATCGCAGTATAGAACTTAAATCCGGTGCCCGGCAGTTGTGCGGAAAAGATAAGGCGCTGGCGATGATATTCACCAAACCCTCCACCCGGACCAATGTTTCTTTCCGGATGGCCATGCACAGACTGGAAGGAACTTCCATGTATCTGGGTCAGGAAACCCTTCAGCTTTCCCGGGGGGAAACAATGGGGGATACGGCAAAAACCCTTTCCCGCTACGTGGATATCATTATGATCAGAACTTTTTCCCACCAGGACGTGGTCGACCTGGCCGCCGGCGCTTCGGTCCCGGTTATTAACGGTCTGACCGATCTGCTGCATCCATGTCAGGCAATGGGCGATGTTCTGACTTTAACCGAAGAGAAGGGGAGTAACTACGAGGATCTGAAGATGGTTTACCTCGGAGATGGAAATAATGTCTGCCATTCGCTGATTAACGCGGCCGGCCTGTTTGGATTTGAACTTACCATCTCTGCTCCTGAACAGTTTGCTCCTGACGATAAAGTTCTGAAACCGATGCAGAAAAGAAACCCCGGCATCATGGTGGAACCCGATCCCATCGCAGCAGTAGAAAACGCTGATGCGCTCTATACGGATGTCTGGGTGAGCATGGGCGATGAGGACGAGGAAGAACTAAGACGTTCGACCTTTGAACCCTATCAGATTAACAACGAACTTCTTTCCCACGCCAAAGACGATGCCATAGTTCTGCACTGTCTTCCGGCAAACAGGGGAGAAGAACTAACAGATGCGGTAATGGACGGCCCGCAGTCGAAAGTATTCAACCAGGCCGAAAACCGCATGCACAGCCAGCAGGCAATAGTAGAATACCTGCTGGGAACAGTAGATTAACACTAAAAAAATCTGCTAAAAAACGCTCCCGTCGCCACCGGCGGCGGGAGCGGTCCATTTTGCTCTCGTGGTTTTCGCTGTTGAAGTTACCCAATTACGCAGTACCTTATCAACTTAATCACGACGTAACTCTTGAATCCACCTTAACCTCTACACTTCTTAACTCCTTCACTCAGTAACGCCACTTCATATCCCCCTTCGTGACCTCTGTGTTAAACCTGCTTTTGATGTTGAATCTTACTTTAATCAGATGTTATCAGATGTGAACCGTGAGCCGAAAGGTTTTGACTTTCCCTTTCTCAATATGTTTTGAATTACTCTGTGTCCCTCTTTGACCTCCGTAGTAAAAAAAATTCGACGTTGGTTTTGTCTTGGTTAGAGATACTGACCACTTCGGGAATATTTGTTATACTAAAACAGTTCTATTATCACAACATTTTATTTCCGGAGGCATTAAAGTGACATGCAGATACAGGTTATGAAATCTAAAATTCACCGGGCTACGGTTACCGATGCCGATCTTAACTATGAGGGCAGTATATCTATCGACAGCGATCTTGTTGAAGAAGCTAATATGCTTCCAAATGAAAAAGTACAGGTGTTGGATATCGATAACGGTGAACGGCTGGAAACTTATGTAATTCCAGTTGAAGCCGGTTCGGGGGAAATATGTCTTAACGGTGCTGCAGCCCGCAAAGTTCAGGTTGGAGATCTTGTTATTGTTATTTCATACGCCCTGATGGACGTTAAAGACGCCCGTGAACATCAACCGGAAATTGTGAAAGTCAATCAAAAAAACCAGAAGATAAATTAGTATTTTTAAAAATCTTTCAGGAGGAAAAAATAATGGCAAAAAACAAACAGGTAAAAGTAACTGCGACTCTTGGCGGAGGATTTAAAACGGAATGTAATGCCCGCGACCACAGCGTCATCGTCGACCAGTCAAAAGCCGGGGGTGGGGAGAATGACGGTCCGTCTCCGCTGGAATATCTGTTTGTTTCCCTGGCCGGCTGCATCACGGCTATTGCCCGGATCATAGCAAATCAGAAAAAATTACCCCTGCGGGGAATGGAGATTGAAGTAAGCGGAGAACTGAACCCCGCCGGGTTGCTGGGAAAAGAAACAGACGACAGAATAGGATTTAAAAATATCAGCGCCAGCGTGGATATAGACGCCGATATGACCCAAGAGGAAAAAGCAAACTTCCTGTCCGAAATAGATTCTCGCTGCCCGATTGCAGATAATATTTCCAACGAAACCCCGGTCAGCTTTGAACTGGCATAAATGATTAAAAACTGCAAAAGCTAAGACGTGATTAAGTAATTAGGTGATTGCGTGATTGGGAAACAGAGAGAAAAAACTTAAAAATCACCGGTTGTTTCTACTTTTCGTTTGTTCTTATATTCGCCTCTTCGTATTTTTAATTTCCTGGTGTTTTTACTCTGCGATGAATACAGTCGTAAGTTCTGATTTACAAGTATCGAGTTAAAACCAACAAAAAAACTATTGCGTATTTGTTGTTTAATTTATCCCTTTAAATATTTTGAATTCCTCTGTGCCCTCTGTGTTAAACCTGCCTTTGATGTTGAAGCTGTATTTAATCAGAAACTATCAGATTTTATCCGTGAGCTGCCCGCAGTTGACTTAGATTCTACCCTCTTAAAATGTTTAGAATTCCTCCGTGTCCCTCTGTGCCCTCTGTGGTAAAATGCCGTTAATTTTGATGAATACTTCTTTTCCCGTCGTCCTGTAAGCTGTGCCCTTTGTGGTAAACCAGGGTTTAACTGACAGCTTTAATTTTGACTGTCATTCCGGTCCCTGACGCACACGGATGTGCTAATGCTGTGAACACAAGGATGTGTAAGAACAGT
>CAYTSZ010000159.1:0-4980 GCA_964440635.1 uncultured bacterium | reverse complement strand
GTGCCCCATGTATGTACCTCCCTGATTGTCTATAAGTTTAAATCTTTTTTCAAAAAATATAAAGTGGCTAAAACCTGAATTAACCAATTATGAGATTGCGGCGGAGAAGTGAATATGTTTTTTGTTGGGAGGCTTCTTGATAAACTATTGTAGTTTGCGTAGTATTTTTTGATACTGAAATTAATATGGAAAGGAGGGGTGATATAAACGATGAAAGTATTTGATTCTCCAGATAAATCAGTTGTTTTCCGTGAAATTTCGGAACTGATTGAGAAAGAAAATCTGGCCGAACTGAAAGCTATTTTAGATAAGCATCACCCCTCCGACGTTAAATTATGGCTGGGCCGGCTCGATTTAAAGGAAGCGGCCAGTCTCCTCTCTTTGATCAGGCACAAAACCCTTTCGCGCGCTTTCGGGCGCCTGGGTCCGGCCCGTCAGCAGGATATAATTGAAGAGATGAGCGGGGAAGCAGTGCGAAATCTTTTGAACCGGCTTGCCGTTGATGACCTGACTGTTTTTCTCTCCCGGCTGCCAGATAATCAGAAGAAAAAATACCTGCAGGATGTTAAGGGAAGTTTGGGTCAGCAGGTGAAATATCAACTTTCGTTTCCGCCGGAAAGTGTTGGTAGAATCATGACTCCTTCCTATTTTCGGGTCCGCCGGGAATGGACGATAGAGGAGACAATCTCCAGTCTGAACGAGCAGGGAATTGAAAGTGAGACAATTAAAACCGTATATGTAACCGAAGATGACGGGACTCTGATAGACGAGCTTCCCATCCGGAAAATAGTTCTTTCTGACCCGGAGATGCGAATAGAGGAACTTATGGACCAGATGACCATCACCCTTTCCCCTGAGGAAGACAGGGAAATAGCCGTGGAGATGATGGAGCTTCACGACGAGTATGTTTTGCCGGTCGTGGACGATGAGCGCAAGATGCTTGGCGTGGTCACCATGGATGACATAATGAAATTTGCTCAGTGGGAGGAAACCGAGGACTTTCAGATGTTTGGTGGTTCTTTGCCCCTGGGAACCTCTTATTTTTCCACATCGCTCTGGAGGTTGGCCCAGAAAAGATTTGCACCACTTATGCTACTTTTTCTGGCCGGTAGTCTTTCCAGTGGAATTATTGGATTTTTTGAGAATAAAATCGAGGCCATGGTGCTGTTAACATTTTTTATACCTCTATTGATTGGAACCGGTGGTAATGCGGGATCCCAGACAGTAACAACTATAATACGTGCTCTGGCCCTGGGGGAAGTGAGAATCGAACAGATTTTCAAAGTTGCTTACAGGGAGGTTATGGTAGGTATTTTGCTGGGATTGCTGCTGGGGATGGTTGGTTTTCTCTTTGTTTATTTTTACTGGCAGCAGCCAGTGGGTGTCGCTATGGTCGTGTCCTTATCCCTGCCGGCGATTTGTATTATGGCTAACCTGGTTGCCGCTGTTATTCCCCTTATGATAGAAAAAAGCGGGCTTGATCCTGCTGTTGTTTCTGCTCCTGTAATCACAACCTTTATTGATGTCGGCGGACTTATTGTATATTTTTTGATTGCAATGGCGGTGCTCAAGATATGAGTAACAATCATAACACCGCACCTCGCCTGCGGGAGCTGGAAGTCCGGGCTGAAACCCTGATTGAAAATGGACGTTTGGAACGGCTTAAAACACTGCTTGCCGGCTATAATGACGCGGAGATAACTGAAGTTATCAAACAGCTTGATTCCCGCCACGGGCTGATCCTTTTTCGTCTTTTGCCCCCGCAGCAGGCCGGTGAAATTTTTTCTAACCTTTCTTATAATCAGCGCAATCGACTTTTGCGTTCTTTTTCGGATGGCGAAGTGTCCCAGCTTTTAAATTCTCTTGATCCCGATGATCGAACTGCCGTGCTGGAAGAACTGCCGGCGGAAATTGTGCAAAAACTTTTAAACTTTCTTTCCGCGAAATCACTCCGCCAGGCGAAACAATTGTTAGGCTATCCGGAGGAAAGTATCGGCAGGTTAATGACTCCGGAGTTTATTACCGTCCGACCGCGCTGGACGGTGGGCCGGGCACTTGAACATGTTCGCAACCTCGGGGAAAGTTCTGAAACTATAAAAACAATTTTTGTAACGGAAAATTTTAATCTGCTTGATGATATCTCGATAAAAGACCTGGTCACCGCTGCTTCGGAGACCAAACTTTCCGAGCTTATGGATCAGAAGTTCATCTCTATTTCTCCCTATGAAGATCGGGAGAAGGGGATTCGCCTTATGCAGGAAAATGACCTGTATGTTCTGCCAGTGGTCAACCGTGCGGGTAAACTGCTGGGGATTGTGACAATGGACGATATTATGGATGTGGCCCGCAGCGAGACCACGGAGGATTTTCAGCGTCTTGGTGGTGGTGAACCGCTTAATTTTCCCTACTGGGATGTATCTTTGTTCTGGCTGGTCCGCAAACGCATAGGCTGGCTGATGTTTTTATTTTTTGGCGGTGCCATGACAAGTGCGGTTATTGGAAAATTTGAAAGTCAGCTTGAATCGGTGATTATTTTATCCTATTTTATTCCTCTTATAATTAATACTGGTGGTGACGCCGGTTCCCAGTCAATAAGCACGGTTATCCGGGCCATAGCAATTGGCGAGATTCAATGGTCTGATGGTTTCAGGGTGGTCTTCCGGGAGACGGTTTCAGGTTTTTTGCTTGGTCTGATGATGGGCGCGGGAGGTTATCTGTTTACCGCGTTAGTCTGGGGGTCGGGTCTCTGGATTTCACTGGTAATAGCATTTACGTTGCTGGCTATATGTACCTGGTCAAACTTCATAGCCAGTTGTATACCCCTTGTTGCCGGCAGAATAGGACTGGACCCCACTTTGATGTCGGTACCGCTGATTACCACCCTGGTTGATGCAACCGGGCTGATAATATATTTTAGCATAGCGACTTATCTGCTGGGATTGTGATTGGGCGGTATATGTATATAACCTGAGTTGAGCGGTTCTGAGATTGAGGATGTATCATGTCTTGTTTTCTTTTTTTCTATTTAGTTAAACAGAAATAGTGGTGATTTTATTTCCAGTTGTTTTTATGTATGCGGGAGGAATCGAAACGATCGGGAACCGGTAGTGTTTCGGCTGGTTTTCCGACTGGAATTAAAGAGAAGGGAACAATCTGGTCGGGGAGATTTAACATTTTTCTGATATCGGACACTCGATTTTCACGGGGATAAACCCCCACCCAGCAGGTGGCCAGTCCACGGTCGTGGGCGGCAAGAAGAAAGTTCTGACAGGCGGCCGCGCAGTCCTGGACCCAGAATTTATCATGTTTTAAACGGCTCAGATCGCCGCATATTAACACTGCCGCCGGGGCTTCGGACAGCATGTGGGCGTTTGAATGTTTGATTGCAAACTCTTCCAGCAGGTCATTGTCGTCAATGAGTATGAATTCCCAGGGTTGCTGATTGCCGGCCGAGGGGGCATACATCGCCGCCCTGATCAAAGGAATCAGTTCATCCTCATCAATCGGCTGTGATGTGTATTTCCTGATGCTGCGGCGTCTTTTTATTGCGTCCATCGTTTCCATGTTAAAATCTCCCCGAGTTTGAAATAATAGATGCATGTAAAGAGTATCCTAAATTATTTTAGAAAAATCAATTGTTATTATATGTTAAGATTTGACTTAAACCAGCTTATACGGAGGCGGTAGTGATGAAGGAGATAACTATGGAGGAATATCAAACCAGAGCTCTTGATACGGCGGTTTACCCCGATCGCGGCAACAACCCGGTTTATCCGGTGCTTGGACTGAACGGTGAAGCGGGAGAGATAGCGGAAAAAATGAAAAAAATAATCCGTGATCATTCCGGTGACCTGGAAGGGCAGCGAGATAATCTGAAAGCCGAACTCGGGGATGTGCTCTGGTATGTGGCAGTCTGCGCGCATGAATTTGGATTTGAACTTTCTGAGGTGGCCGAGTTTAATTTAGATAAGCTGGCCGACCGAAAAAAACGCGGTGTACTCGGCGGAGAAGGCGACCGGCGCTGATATTCAAAGTATTTTTTCTTGACTCGGGGTTTGTTATGTCGTAGGCTCAAAATAGGGAGTTTGGATAGCCAATAGATCGGGGCGGATTTATTAAACGATTTAACACTGCCGCTTTGTGATATCAAATGCAAAGGGAGTTTCAGATGGAAAATCTGGATCCGCTATTAAAACAGCAGATTGATGAGCTGATCGGAGACCAGCAAGAAATTCCCGAGCGTTTAAATGATTTACTGGCTAAAGTGAGCGAAACTTATGATAATCTTCGTCAGCAGACTTACCGCCATAAACTTGTATGCGAGTCCTTTCCGGCCTTTGTATTTATAGCCTCCCCCGATCTTGAGGAAATATACTATGCAAACCGGAAACTGGAAGAACAGTTTGAACTGGATCGGGATAATTTTTATCAAGATCCGGTTGGCTGTCTGCAGGAATCTGTTCCTTTTGGAGAAAAAATATTTGAAGAAGTGCTTGAAGTAGGCCTGGAAAAGCCTCTGGCCAGCGAGTTCAAACTGAACGGGGACCAGTGGTTGCGGGTGGAACTGTTGCCCTGGACGGGTGATGGTGGTAAGGGGAAGTATCTGGTGGGTATTTTTCATGATGTGACTACCGAGAAAAAAACAAAAGACAGTCTGTTGGAAAACATTGTCGAGCAGAGGGAGATTATATTTAATAAAATGCCAGGCCTGCTGCAGAAAAATATTGCGCTGGTCAAGAACAGATTGCGTGATATGTACCACCGCAAAGAGGAGGAAAAAGAGGACGGTGAAGATTGCAAACACTGTCTTGTCTGGGTTCAGGCTGTCGACATAGCCTATGAGAATATACGACACCATTCTGAATCTGCAGAGGTCGATATGTTTTCATACGTGAAGCAACTGTGTCAATATGTTATGTCCCTGCATCAGTACCTTCCAATGAAGAAAAAACAATCCTGAATTAATGTATCAAATCTGCC
>CAYTSZ010000158.1:0-4993 GCA_964440635.1 uncultured bacterium | reverse complement strand
AAAGGGATCGATAAAAAGCTTTTTATCTCCACAGTTTATCTCGAAAAAAGAATGACCGTGCCAGGTTAATTCCATAATAGAGACCCTCCCGGATTATGTTGTTTAATTTCATGTTTCTTAGCTGGCATGATAATCAAACAGAAGGCAAGGGAATTTCCCATCATCTATCTTGCTCCTCCTATACTGGCCTGGAAAAGATATAATTACTGGTTCATTTATCCTTTGGTGTCTGAGAGGCTGTCGAATAAATCCACGAGATTTGAGTTTATGCAACAGCCTCTCTATATAGATTACAACCTTCTGGCGCAAAATTCCAGTTGTTTTTCAAATCCACAATCATCCCACACGTAATCGGGTTCCATACATAATTTTAAATTATTAACGCTGTTCCCCAGCATTTTTTTTATTGTTCGGTAGGCCGCCACCCGCCGCGGCCGGGGGTAGCGGTATTTTCCGTCCGGTCCCTTCACCATCTCGTCGTACAAAAAATCGCAGCCGGGGAACCGTCTCTGCATCACCCGGTCAAAACCGGCCGGAAAACGGAAAGTTCCGACCACCACGTAGGAAAGTTCTTTCAGATCGATATGATTTCGCAGCGTTTCGATCATTTGATTATAGTTTTTCTGCCAGTTTTCTGTCAGAATAAGCGGATCCAGACGGACTCCGACCCTGAAACCGCATTTCAGCATCCGACGCATGGCCGCGATACGCTGGTTAAGGGGCGAAGCAAAAATTTCTACCTTTGTTGCCATCTCATCCGGGGTCAAAGTCCAGCAAAAAACTGCCTTACGATGAGGTGTTATTTTTTCGCTCAGCCCGTGTATATGATGACTTTTTGTTCTGATCTCAAACAGGGCGGATCGTGAGCGAAAAAAATCCCAGAGCGGCGGGATAATGTCAAGCAGAGGTTCGAGGTAAAGCCCGTCGCTCAGCTCCCCGAGTGAAAAATGATATTTTTTTTCTTTGTTTTTCTCGAAAAAAAAAGTGTCCAATTGAGCCATCATTTCATCGATTGCCATGCTGGCCGTGGGACTGTGCCGGGAGAGATAGCCCTGCAGATAACAGTAACAGCAGTCCACACAGCAACCTTCCACCGGAAGCAGACACCATTCGTCCTCCCCGACTATCTGCTTGGGAGAGGGCCAGCGTTTTATGAACCTTTTTTTAGCTTGCGTCAGATAGAGACAGTTTTTCTGTTCTCGAATATTTTTCTCGTCTTCGGTATTTTCGGCCTCTACTACCGGTATTTTATATTTTTCGGCCCGTTTGAGTACCGCTCTTATTTTGTCTCCTTGCCGTTTATTTTTATCTACAACTATTTTTTTTAAAGCCCGGTGGAAAGAGACCTCTTCTAAACGAAATCCAGAAGTTTGTGACATTTTCTTATCAGCCCGATTATTTTTTCTGTTTTTTCGTTACGTTTCCAGCGAAATTTAAAATCAAGGTAATCTCCTTCGAAGTTTTTCGGGGGGATAACCTTTATTTTTCCGCCGGGAACTATATTGTCCAGTTGGTCTTCAAATTTTCTGCTCAGAGCCGTTGTCTCGGGGTAGGCTTTTGCCTCCACGGCGGCCAGCAACCTCTTCCCCGCTTCGCCGGGTGTCTCCTCATGCAGTCTTTTTAAACTGAATCCTTTCTCATCGTCGGAGGTGTGTTTGAAGCGTCGAAAAGCTTCACCGAGCCGGCGGGATTCCTGCACTGTCAGGTGAATTTCTCCCTCCCCTATTTTTTCGAATAGTGTGGAACGTAAATTTTCAGGAAGAGCAAGCAGATGTTTTACGAGTTTTACTGAGATTTCTCCCACGTGGATTTTAGAACGCAATTTTTCCGGTAGTTCTGGCAGCAGAAGGTAACACTCTATCCAGTCTTCGGCCCGGGGGATATTCAGAATATCAAGAATTTCAGGAGAAATTTCTTCAAGCCAGTTCAGGATCAGTCCTTTTTCCAGGACCGAAATTGTGCGATATCTCTGCCAGAGGAGAACGGTCAGGATGCCGGCCGGTTTAGTTGTCTTTTCAAGTACAACCGCATCCTGTTTTTCTGCCGCTGGAACTTCCGGTTTATAGAGTGTTATAAACTCATTGTCTTTTTTTTGTAACCAGAACAGTTCGGGTATGAGACTGGAGTTATCGCGGGATAGCCGGCATTCTTCGAGAAGCAAACAGGGTTTAATTTTCTCCCCGTCAATCAACTGGTTTGAATATTTCAATGTTCGATTTAAAAGGGTATTCCGGGCTGGTATTCGGGATCTTTGAGGGCCTCTTCCAGATCAAGAACATTATCAAAATCTTCGATTGAGTCCCCGGGTTCTCTGCTCATCAAACCGGCATCGATCAAAGTAAAAACAATTTCCCCAAAATCCTTTGTTCTAAAAATGCCCCATTCATTGAAAACACACCATGCCAGTGAACCAAACTCTTCGCGGGCGTAGGCTATAAGTGCCCGTGTGAATTCCTGGCCGCTGAGATGACGGGGTGAATTCAACTGTTGTGTCGCCCAGTTTATTGCTTTGAATACAAAAATATAGGCTTCCCGACCGTAACGGGGATTTTCCAGTGCGACCTCGGTAATTTTGTCCATCAGTTGAATTTCAATTCCCTCAATCATTGGTAACCATCCTGTGATTTTCTACGTTTTTATAATTATATCTTAATTGTGATTTGAACAAACTAAAAAGTAGTTATAAGGACAATTGGGTGCCGATTTATCTTTATAATCTAAATGTTCAGGTCCGCTCATTTTTGCTCGGTTTTTCTAATCAATTGCCGGCTAATCGTTTTAAATTTTTCTGCTGTTTTAGAATCAGGTGCGGCAAAAACCAGCGGTTCACCCTTGTCCCCGCTCTGGCGCAGTGACTGTTCAAGCGGTATTTTGCCAAGCAGATCAACTTTTAGACGGTCAGCTTCCGCTGCTCCTCCGCCACTGCCGAAAATATCGCTTTCATGACCGCATTCCGGGCAGACATAACCGGCCATATTTTCTACAATTCCCATTACGGGGGTATCCATTTTTTCAAACAAACCCGCCGCTTTTCTGACGTCGCTTAAAGCAACTTCCTGCGGGGTGGTTACTATTACCGCGCCTGAGACGGGTATCAATTGCAAAAGGGATATCTGGGTGTCGCCGGTTCCCGGCGGCAGATCTATTACCAGGTAATCAAGATTGTCCCAGACAACCTCGTGCAGAAGTTGTTTAACCGCCTTTCCCACCATCGGCCCGCGCCAGATGACTGGATCCTCGGGATTGATAACGAAACCCAGTGACATTAGTTCGAGGCCTTTGTAATCAAGGGGAACGACTTTTTCCTGGTTTTTCTCGTCCAGGCGGGGTCTTTCCCGGAGTGAAAACATGGTCGGGATACTGGGTCCGTATATGTCAAGATCGAGTAATCCGGTTTTCTGCCCCTCTTTAACCAGTGCGCCGGCAAGGTTTACGGCAACTGTTGATTTGCCCACTCCGCCTTTACCGCTTGCCACTGCGATTACATTTTTTACTCCCGGCAGTTTGTCCTTTTTTGGAAGCCGGGTGGTGTTCTGGTTTGGGTTTTGTTTCTTCTCGCCGGGTTTGATTAGATTGATCCGGAAAGATTTAACAGCTTTCATGTTTTTCAACCGGGTTTCAATCTTGTTTTTGAGTTCTGATATAATTTTCCGGTCCCTGGTCGTGGGAGCAAAGTCTATAACAACCGTATCGTCTTCTATTTTTATATTCTTGATAAATCCAAAGGAGACAATATCTCGCTTGAATCCGGGATATTTTATCTGTGACAGTGATTTCGTGATCTCTTTTTTGTTAATACTCATCAGTTCATCTCTCCACTCCATTGTAGTTTTGTCTGTAGTATCTGGTAAAAACTGAGGTTGCGGGGCACAATCAAAGAGGTCTCATGTTCCGAACGACCTATCAGGGCGCAGTTATCGCGGTGCAAATTGGTGATCTTGTGCTGCCCGTCGGCAGTGAGCACACATTCGTCGTCTGAAACGATCCTTAATTTTATTTTACTGTCCGCCGGTAGTATCAACGGTCTGTTCGAAAGAGTGTGCGGACAGATTGGATTGAGGATAATACAGTTTTGCCGGGGATGAACAATCGGCCCCCAGGCGGAGACGTTATATGCGGTTGACCCGGTGGGAGTGCTTACTATGAGTCCGTCACAGACATATTTAGTAACGAAATCATCATCTACGTATGTTTCGACCTGGATAACCCGGCCGTGACGGGCTCTGGCCAGGACAATATCGTTTAAAGCAGACAGCTTTTCTGGCCCGTATTCAGCCACTCCCCCTTCCAACATCATCCTTTTCTGGATCAGGAAATTTCCGTTCAGAACTTCTGCCAGTGACTTTTTTGCTTCTCCGATTGCGGTTTCGGTTAAAAAACCCAGATTACCGGTATTTATTCCAAGCAACGGCGCTTCATTGCCGGAAAGCTGGTGGGCGACCCTTAATAGAGTCCCGTCGCCACCAAAAACAACTATCACATCACAATTTCTGTCTAAATCCCCCAGTCCGACAAAGTCATAATTTTTACCGAGCCGGCGGGTCTGCTCTTCCAGATAAATCTGGCAGGGTTTGTTTTCCAGCCAGTTGACTATCTCTTTTATTCGGGGCAAAACCTCGGTTTTCTCGGGATTGAGAGTTATTCCTATTTTCATTCTCAGCACCTCAAATTATTCCTTCAATTATTTTGTTTGACCAATAAATAGTATGCGATTTTTGAAAAAATACAACCAGCCTCGGTTCAAAACCCTGATTTTGGTTTTCAACGGACTTCCATACCTGTGAATAAAATGTTGATAATTAATGGAGATTTTATTCTAAAATGTTAATAAGATGTGCATAACTGTATTTTCCGTTGAAAAACCTCTTTTTATTTCGCTTTTGATAACATAACGAAAGTATATTTTCGTTAATAACAGAAAAGAAATCATGTTACTCAACTATTAGTTTTAAGTATTTAAAGCGCGTAATTACAATATATTATCCATCTGAGA
>CAYTSZ010000157.1:0-4996 GCA_964440635.1 uncultured bacterium | reverse complement strand
GTATTCTTCATATCCCATTACCGCACAGACATGGCCGGCGGCAAGAAAACCGTTTATTTCGGCCTCGGGGGAATTTAAAATTGCTTCAATAGCGGGGGGAACAAGCACATGGGAGACAAGCAAAGAAAAATTTTCTATACCTTTTTGCGCCGCCTGAGCAACAGCCATTGCGTTGGCCGGTGCTGTGGTCTCAAATCCAACGGCAAAAAATACGACCTCGCAATCTGGGTTTTCCACAGCAATTTCAACCGCATCAGTTGGCGAGTAAACAACTCGAACATCACCGCCACGACTACGAACCGTAAACAGGTCTTCTGAACTACCCGGCACCCGGAGCATATCCCCGAAGGAACAGAAAATCACCTCCGGGCGTGAAGCAAGCTGCATTGCCTGATCGAGAATTTCAACCGGGGTAACACAGACCGGACAACCCGGACCGTGTATTAAATCTATCTCATCCGGCAGCAGTTTATCAATACCGTATTTGACAATGGCGTGTGTCTGGCCGCCGCAAACTTCCATTATTTTCCAGGGTTTGGTGACAAGCTGTTTTATTTTTTTGCTGAAAGCTTTGGCCTGACCGGGGTCCCGAAACTCATCCAGGTATTTCACTGTTCATCCCCGCCGGCCGCTTCCAGTTCAGCGAAAGCATGCTCATCTATCTCTCGCAGATACTCCATGGTCTGCATCGCCTCTTCCTCGTCCAGTTTGCTGATAGCAAACCCCACGTGGACAATGACATAATCCCCAACATCCGCGGCCGGCAGATAGGAGAGATTTATCTCCTTAACCACCCCACCAAAACTAACCCTGCCGGTGCGCTGAAGTTCTTCTTCACAGGTTATTTCCTCAATCCTACCGGGTATTCCAAGACAGATAATATTTCACTCCCAAATAACAGAGCAAGTGAGCTTGAGAGACAGGAAACTCGAACAATTACAAATTCAAACTCAAAAGCGTTAAATAAAAAATCTGGATTGCCCGGCCAAACCGAACAATGAAAAAAGTGGTTAAAAACCGCGCATTATTTTTAAAAATACGTTTGTATAATCTGCTGCTACTGACTTATCAAACTCATTTAGCCATTTTTCTATATACTCAACATCCAGTTCTTTCTGCTTGACTAAGACCGTTCTAACATCCTCCAAATCCCGTGAACGCCCGGCTATTATTTTATGAATAATCAAATCTTCCGGTGAAGCAAAACAAACCGGGGTGTCATTAATACTGATTTTATTTGTCCTGTTTAAGGCAACTTTTTCATATTCGGAATGTGAAAAAATAAAATCAATCCGCAGATGACTTTTCAGCTCCAAACAGGGCAAAACATAAGTTCTATCAATAAACTCCTCACAATTTTCCGGCAGAGCTTCCAGTCCTGCTTTTCTTATCAAATTTAAAACTTTTTCTTTCTGGTCGATATCCACTCCAAGAGTTATATCAATATCACGTGTCTGGCGCGGTTCTCCATAAATCAAAACTGCCTGGCCGCCTATGATTATATATGGTATTTGTTCTTCTGAAAGATTTCGCGCTACTTTTGCAATCAGCTTTTTAAACAAGATTGATAATCCTTGCCATTTCTATGTCGGTTTCTATTCCTTCCAGGATATTTTCTTCTGAAATAGCTCCCGTTTCTACAGCCCAGCTATGCATCGAATCCATGAGCATATATTTTTCTTCCAGAGACATTAATTCCTTCTCCAAAAATTCCCGATTAAATTTTCGTAGAGATTCGCCATCTTTAATCATTTTTAATTACTCCTCGAAAATTTATCAGCTGCCGCAACTGCCTGACCAGCAGATATTCCACCGTCTCCGGGGGGAATATTTTTATGCCAGTATGGTCTTAGATTTTTCTCACGCAGAGCTTCAACTGCCAGCCGGGTTAAAAGCCTGTTTTGGAAACAGCCACCGGTTAAAGCCACTCGCTTCAAACCGGATTCCTCGGCAACGTTTGCTATTATTACTGCAAGCGTATTATGAAATTTTCGCGCTATATCTTCAACTGGTATTTTCTGCTGACGCTCTTGTATTATATCCTGAACCAGCGGAATCCAGTCCACAATTATTGTACCATGCGAACCCTCTTCTAACTTGAAAGAATATCTCTCATCAGACTGCGAACGGTGAGCAGCGTATTCAAGGCGACAGGGTCCTTCACCAGGGTAGCTTGCTTGATAACAGATATCAAGCAGGGCAACGACCGCATCAAATAATCTCCCGGCACTCGAAGTGACCGGACTATTTAACCGGCGACGGGTTGCCCGGGCAAGCAACTTAATTTCCGAAAGTTCAAACATTTTTTCAATCTGCGGAAAAACAGATGGTATCTCCGCTTCCTCATATATTTCCAGCAGCAGACCGAGCAGACTGCGGCGCGGCTCTTTTACCGCCTTTTCTCCACCCGGAAGTCGGAAAGTTTTCAGATAACCGGCGCGGCGATAGCCAGCCCGCGTTGCCAGCAAAAATTCTCCGCCCCAGACAGTTCCATCATCACCAAATCCTGTGCCATCCCAGCTTACTCCCAGTATTTCTCCAAACAAATTGTTATCCAGCATACAGGAAGCCACATGGGCGTGATGATGCTGAATTTTCATGGTTGGAACAGAGGAAGCCCCGGCATACTGCGTCGGATAGTAATCGGGATGCAGGTCGCAAGCTATAACATCCGGGTTTTTATCATATATCTCCTGCAATTCCTGCGCTGTTTTTACATAAACGTCCCTGCTTTTTAAACTATCAAGGTCACCGAGATGCTGGCTTGTAATCAGTCGATCACCGCTTAACAGGGAAACTGTATTTTTAAGCTGGGCACCGGTGGCAAATATGGTTTTTTCAGATTCAACTCCAGTATAAGGCGCCGGCGCATAACCACGAGCGCGGCGAATAATCTGTTTCTGACCGGCGGAAACACAGGCTACTGAATCATCAACAGGTCGAACAATCGGCCGGTCGTGGACAAGAAAACCATCAGCGACATCACCAAGGTGCTCAAATGCTTCTTCATTATTAATACAGATCGGCTCGCCGGAAATATTACCGCTGGTTGCAACTATCGGGAACCCAAGGTCCTGCAGCAGGATATGATGCAGGGGTGTATAGGGAAGCATCACTCCAAGGTATGGATTCTCATAAGCAATATTATCAGCAACTTTATCGTTTTCTCTTTCTAACAGAACAATCGAAGCAGCCGGTGAAGACAAAAGTTCAAGTTCCGACTCGGAAATCACAAATTCATCTTTCACTCGCTGCAGCCCCGGATACATAAGAGCAAACGGTTTGGCTTCTCGGTTTTTGCGCTCCCGCAGACGCCCCACCGCTCGGCTATCACGAGCATCGACAAGAAGCTGGAACCCCCCCAGCCCTTTCAGGGCAACTATCTTTCCAGATCGCAAATATTCTTCCGCCCGGCGAAGTGCTTCTTCTTTCTCTACGACTCTGGATTGTCCGTCTTCAATCCACTCAAGCCGGGGGCCGCATTTCGGACAGGCGTTTGGCTGAGCGTGAAACCGCCGGTTAAGTGGATTTTCGTATTCCTCACGACAGGATTCGCACATCTTAAAACCAACCATCGAAGTATTGGGACGGTCATAAGGCAGCGCTTTAATAATTGAATAACGAGGACCACAGTTAGTACAGTTGGTAAACGGATAGCGATAACGCCGATTATTGGAATCTTCAATATCAGTCAGACAATCAGGACAGGTGGCAAGGTCGGGCAAAATATCAGTGTTGGCTCGCCCGCTATCGTCGCTTTTTTTGATCTCAAAAGTTTCATATCCTACCGGAGCCGAGTTTTCAGAGACTATATCGTTAATGATCGCAGGTTTCGGTTTTTCCTCCACAACAAGTTCGCGAAACTTCTCCAGATTTTCCCGGTCCCCTTCCACCTCAATAAAAAGACCACTGGTGCTGTTATTGACCCACCCCTTAAGAGAAAATCTGTCGGCAAGTCGATAGACAAAAGGACGAAAACCCACCCCTTGCACAGTCCCCTGGATTTCAATACGCAATCTATTTATTTCAGAATCCAATTTATTACCCCTTTAATTCAGCCGCTATACGATCGGCTACCTCTTGAACTGATTTTTTTACTTCGGGACTCATTTCTGACCCGGGCTGGAAATTACCCCCGGCTATACCGTATATAACAAGTTCTCTGGGCATTTTATTCATATTTCGCGCCAGCTCAACGGCCTGGGGCAAACCAAAGTCATGGGTCGTTAGGGAAAACAGCTCTACGGGAAGTGGTTTTTTATGGGCCTCGAAACGATAAATTTTCCCCGGACGACCTGAAGTATGGACGGCATCACAGCAGTAAATTATTCTATCGGTCTCAAAAAATTCTATTAATTCCGCGGCATCGCCAAGACACTGTTTTATTTCAATATTGGAAATATTTTTTTTGGCAAGCAGATCGGCGGCTAATCTCCCGGCTCTATCATCACCCGCATACAGGTTTCCAACCCCTATAAACAGTTTCTCTGCACAGTCCCCCGTGCACACGACTGACTATCTCAGTCGCGATCGACGGTCAGATTAAGGAAGTGGCAGGAACAGGATATGCAGGGATCATAGTTACGAATCGCCTGTTCACACTGCCATTGCAGCTTGTCGTCTTCCATATCCAGCCGGGCGGCTACAAAATCCTTGAGGTCCTCTTCGATTGCCCCCTGGTTCTGAGCTGTTGGAGGAATAATTGTGGCATCCTCAATAGAACCCTCATCATCTATTTTATAACTGTGATACAAAAGACCCCGCGGGGCTTCGCTGACTCCATGACCAACCCCCGCTTTCGGTTTTAACTCCAGAGTGGGTTCGTCGGGACGTTCGTAATCATCAATTATTCTAAGTGCTTCCTCATAAACATAGATCATCTCAACCAGACGCACGGGCAAACTTTTGAACGGATTGTAGCATTCTTCTCCAAGGCCGGCATTGATAGCGGCCTCTTTAGCAGTATCCGAAAGCTGTTCGAAATTCAGAGTATAAC